>JBOGIZ010000408.1:0-2053 GCA_050747805.1 Vicinamibacterales bacterium
AATTTCGTTCCGAGCGTCGCCTCCGACATGTATCGCGCGTACGCGCTCTCCCGACGCGACGTGCACCTCGCCGAATCGACCGCGTCGGTGCTCATGGATCGCGCGCTGGGGGTCCTGTCGGTTGTGATCGTTGGCGGCGCGGCGGTGCCGTTCGCGTCGGACATCGCAGAACGCGCGCAACTGTCGCTCTGGCTGGGCATCATCTTCGTCGTGTGCGCCGTCGCCGCGGCGGTCGTGTTCAGCGAGCGTGCCGCCGGCCGCGTGCGCGCCATGAGCGCGCTCATCCCAATCGCCGTGCTGCAGCGCGCGGCGACGACGCTCACGGAAGCCGTGAGACGCTACGCCGGCCACCATGGCGCGATGGCGAAGGTGCTCGCGCTGTCGATCGTCGTGCAGGTGATTCGCGTGCTGCAGGCCTGGTGCCTGGGCCGCGCGATCGGCATTGAACTGCCGCTGCTCGCGTATTTCATGTTCATCCCGCTCATCGTGCTCATCATGCAGCTTCCTGTCACGATCAACGGCATCGGGACAACGCAGGCGGCGTTCGCGTGGCTCTTCGTACCGCAGGGCGCGGATGCGGCCGCGGTGTTCGCGCTCTCGGTGCTGTTTCTGGCGCTCGGCATCGTCGGGACGCTGCCGGGCGGCGTGTTGTATGCCCTGGAGCCACGGAATACACGGGATACAGGGATTATCTGGCCACGGAATACACGGAATACACGGAACAGGTAATGGCGGGCTGGCTCTATGCGGCGATCTTCGTGCTGGCGCTCGTGCCTGGGCTGCCCCTTGGATTTGCGTTGTTCGGGCGCCGGCACGCCGCCGGGTGGATCGTCGGCGCGGCGCTCGGGTACTTCCTCACCACGCTGGCGCTGTGGGCCGTGATCGCGATCGGGCATCCGTCGGCGCCGGCTTTTATCGCGGCGTGGGCCATCGCGTGCGGCGCGGCCTGGGCATGCTCGCGTCTCTTCAGCGCTCAGCTGCTGACAGTTCCCGTGTGGACGCGCCGCGACACCGCGGCGCTGCTCGTGACGCTGCTGCTGGTGCCCGCCGTCGCCGGTCCGCCGTTTGCGCGTCTCGGCGCGGCCGACGCGCACGGGGATCGCTACTACCGCGCGTACTTCACCGCGGACTTCGTGTGGCACATGGCCGTCACGGCGGAGATCAAGAAATTCGCGATGCCGCCGCGCAATATGTTCATGCCGCCTCGGCCGCTCCATTATTACTGGGCGTACTTCGTCCTGCCTGGATCGGTCGCCGGCGCGGGACCGCGCGTGCTGGCCGACGTGGAAACCGATCTGAAGGCGAACGCGATCGGCACGGCGGCGCTCCTGACGGCGGCGATATTCATCCTGGCGTGGCTGTCGGTTCCGCGCGCGTGGTCCGTGGCGGCAGCCGTCGCGCTGGCTGTCGTGGCGTCGAGCGCGGAGGGCCTTGCGGCGATCGCGCGGATTTTGGCGCGCGGGGCGCCGTGGTCGTCGCTGCGCGATCTCAACATCGACGCCATCAGCAACTGGTGGTACGGCGGCCTGCGGGTCGACGGTCTCGCCCGCTGTTTCTGGTGGGTACCGCAGCATTCGATGGCCTACATCCTCGGTCTCGCGGCGCTCGCGATTGGCGTCGCGGGCGGCAGCGCCGGCTCGCTCGCCGTTGCGCTCATAGCCGGCGCCGCACTCGCGGGCTCGATCGCGTTCAATCCATTTGTCGGTGCCCTGTTTGCACTGACATGGGGATGCGCCGTCACGATCGACGCGCTGCGCTCGCCCGCTCCCGTCGCGCGTCTGATACGCAGCGCGATCGCGGTCGTGCCGGCAGCCATCGGACTGCTTTGGACGCAGGCGAACCAGATGACGGGCGGCGCGCAGGGTCTGCTGCACGTGGGTCTGCTCGGCAACGCCCGGAGCGCGCCGCTCTTCAACCTCCTTCTGTCGCTCGGGCCCGCACTGGTCCCGGCCGGAATCGGCGCCGCGGCGGCGATCTGGTCGCGGCGCTTCCGTCCGCTGATCGCGCCGACCATCCTCATTGCGATCTCGCTCGTCGTCATGCACTTCGTCGT
>JBOGIZ010000409.1:0-5655 GCA_050747805.1 Vicinamibacterales bacterium
GCGTCACGAGCACGGCGGCGGCGCGGGTCTGCCGCAGCAGCTCGCGTCCGGCGCGCTCGAGCGCCCTCACGTTGTCGCCAATAGTGATGCCGAGCGCCTGCTCGACCTCCGATTCGTTCGGCGTGCACGCGGTCATGCCGCGAAAGTTCAGCAGGCCGTGGCGCGAATCGACGACGATTGGTGCGTTATGCGCGTCGGCTCGGCCGCGGGACCCGCGGGCGCCCTGCCGACGCCGAAGCCGCACTCGCGCGGCGCGGACGAGCGACGGCGTGACGAGACCGGATCCGTAGTCCGAGAGAATCAGGCCGTCAGCGTGTCTCAGCATCCGGAGCACGTGGGCGCCGAATGCGCGGCGCGGCCGATCGTCCACGCGCGCATCGGCGGCGCGATCGATGCGCACGACCTGCTGTTTGGCCGAATGCACGCCGCCCGCGAGAATTCGCGTCTTCGTTGGCGTGCGATACGCAGCGGGTGTCAGCATGCCGCGCACGTCGACGCTCCGCTGGCGCAGCGCCGCGGCCAGGCGACGGCCTGTTTCGTCGCGTCCGATGACGGCGGCCAGCCGCGCCTCCGCGCCGAGCGCGGCGACATTCGCCGCAGCATTCCCGGCGCCGCCCGGAACGAGCTCCGTGGAATCGTAGTTGAGGATCAGTACGGGCGCTTCGCGCGACACGCGCGCGATCCGACCGTAGATGAATTCGTCGGCGATCGCATCGCCCGCGATCACGATGGCCCGGCCGGCGAACGCGTCGACGAGCGCGAGAAGGCGTGACGGGTCCATCATGCGCGCTGCAGAATCCAGGCCGCGGCCGCAATGAGCGTGTCAACCGTGGCGTCGGCGGTGTTCGCCGCCCAGGTCGATTCCTCGGCACCGCCGCCGGTCCTGACGAGAAGCGTCCGCGCACCCACCGCTTGGCCCGCCTGCACGTCCTTTACGCGATCGCCGACGACGAACGAGCGCGCGAGATCGAGGTTCAACTCGCGCGCCGCGCGCGTAATGAGTCCGGGGCGCGGCTTGCGGCAGTCGCATTCGACGCGCAGGTGTTCGACGATCCCCTGTGGGTGGTGCGGGCAGTAGAAAAAGCCGTCGACGAGGGCGCCGCCGGCGCGCAGCCGCTCCTCGATAACGCCGTGCACCTCCGTCAGGAATGCCTCTTCGAACAGGCCCTTCGCGAGGCCTGCCTGATTCGTGATGATCACGACCGCGAAGCCGCCGCGATTGAGAAGCCGGACGGCGTCGACCGCATACGGAAACACCACGAGACGATCGAGACGGCTGAGGTAACCCGTTTCCTCGATGAGCGTTCCATCCCGATCGATGAACACTGCCGGCCGCCCGCCGGGTCCGCGATCCTCGCGCACGTCTCCACTCCTGGCCGCCTGGAACGGCAGACTACCATCCCAAATGCCGCGCCACCGACTCGCACACGTCGTCTACCCCAATCCGCTTCATGCACCGGTGATCGATCGGGCACTCGCGCAGCATGCACGGACGGCAGAACACGTCGCGGCGCATGACGTCGGCGGCGGCCGGACCGCGCGGCGCCGTCCGGCGTTCGTCGGTCGGACCGAACAGGGCGGTCAGCGGAACGCCGAGCGCGGCAGCCACGTGCATCGCGCCCGAATCGTTCGAGACAAACGCCGAGCACCGCGCGATCACGCCCACGAGCTGCCCGAGCGTGGTCCGGCCAATGAGATTGATCGCGTGTACGTCGGGCGGCAGCGTCGATTCTATCGCACGGCCGGTCTCGCGATCTGCGGCCGCGCCGACGAATACCGCCGCACCGCCGCGGCGGACCACGCGGGCGGCAACTTCCGCTACCCGGTCGGGCGGCCACCGCTTTGCGTGACCGTACGCGGCACCGGGCGCGAACCCCACGAGTGCCTGACCGGCGGATATTCGATCGCGAAGGAGCCTGTCGGCCGCGGCGCGCGAACCGGCGCTCACATCCAGACGCGGCGGCAGATCGTCGGCGTCGATGCCGACGCCGCGCACGAGTTGACGGTAGTACTCCGTCTGGTGGATGTGTCCGCGCGGACGCCGCGCCGCACGCGTCAACAGCCAACTGCGGCCGCCCCCCGCAAAGCCCCACCGTTCTCGAAAGCCGGCGCGCCGCGCATTCCACGCGCTATGGAACGAATTCGGAAACAGCAGCACGGCCTGGGCATTCGCGGCGCGAAGCTGCGCAATTTCCCAGTCGCGTTCGACGACGACGACGCCGTCCGGCCGGGCCTCGGTCACTTCCTCGAAAAGCGGCGCAACGGATCGCGGCGCCGCGACCACCAGCACGGACGACGCGAAGGCGCGGCGCACGGCGGCAATGGCCGGCAGCGCCATGACAGCATCGCCGAGCCAGTTCGGCGCGCGGACGACCAGCCGTTCGATTCCGGTCACGCGCGATCCGGAAGGGCGTTCACTCCGACTCGTCCTTCGTGGCCGCGGGAAACATCCCGCGCGCGGGAGCGGCATCCACGTCGCGCCACCGCCGGTGCATCCACAACCAGAGGTCCGGATACCGGCGGACGTACATTTCGAGCACGTCCGTGCACCGCTGCGTGAATTCGTGGAGCGCTTCGGGCGAGTCCGAGACGGGCGGCGCAACGGTGTGCTCGTACACCATGCGAAATCGTCCGTTCCCGAGAGGCAGCGCGAACACGGGAATCACCGGAGCGCCGGTGCGAAACGCGAGCACGCCGAGCGCCGCCGTGGTCGCGGCTGGGCGGTTGAAAAAGTCGACGTACACCGCTTCGGGCGTCTGGATGTGCTGATCGATGAGCACGGCCACGGCACGATTCGCCGCCAGCGCGCGCAGGACGCGGCGGATGGCGCCGCGGCGGTAGATGACGGAATTGCCGGTGCGCCCGCGCACGCGTTCGAGCAGATCGTGCAGGCGCGGATTGTCGAGCGGCCGCGCGAGGACGGCCATCGGGCCCAGCTCGAGCGCGTGCACCAGCGCGTTGATCTCCCAGTAGCCAAAATGTCCCGTGTAGAGAAGGACGCCGCGGCCGAGCGCGTGCGCGGCGCGGACGCGCTCTCCGCCCGCGAACTCGACATGCGCGAGCATCTCGTCGGGCTGCATCGTGCTGAACTTCAGCAGCACCATCAGGAGCCGTCCAAAGTGCTCGAACATGCCCCGCGCGATCGCCTTTCGCTCATCGGCCGAGCGTGTGGGAAACGCCGCGTCGAGATTGCTCAGCGCGAGCCGCCGGTGCGCGCGATCCACCGCGTGAAACAGACGTCCGAGCACGCTCCCGGCCGCGAGCACTGCGCTCATCGGAAGCACGCCCACCATCCTGCGAACCGCCGCGACGGCCAGATACTCGACGCGGTGCTGCAGCGTCGGACGCCGTGCCGCGCCGCGCTCCGCCGGCAGCACGTCCGCCGCCGGCGAGGCGTTCATGCGCGCGCCTCCGCGAGCACGCCGCGCAGCCAGCCATCGAGCCCCTGCGCGTCATCGATGGCGACGGTCATTGGCACGTACTCGAGCCGCATCGGAAACGGCCGGTACGGCAGCAGGCGCACAAGATCTTTCTCGGTCGTGAGGACCACGCCCGCGCCAGACGCGGCTGCCGCCGCGAAGATCGTGCGGACGTCGTGCCGCGAATAGATGTGATGATCGCGAAACGGCATCTTCCGCACGATCGGAATGCCAAGGGCGTCGACCGTCCGGAAAAATGACTCGGGATGAGCGATGCCCGCCACAGCCACGACGGCCGTACGGTCAGCGTCGCGCCGATCGAGGCCGGCATCGAGGTCCGCGGCCGTGCCGCCGGATGCGAAAAACGCGTCAGCCGCACGACGCCGCCCCGGCACTCGCCGCATGCGCCACACGGGACGATGTCCCGCGAGCGAGCCGACGTCGGCATCCTCGAGCGCGATGATCGCGTCAGCGGCGCCGAGAGCGTCGAGCGGCTCCCGCAGGCGGCCGCCCGGGAGCGTCCGCGCGTCGCGGAGATCCTGCGGCGCGACGGCGACGAGATCCGCGGTGCGCTCGAGTTGAAAATGCTGGAAGCCGTCGTCGAGCACGTGCACCGTGCAGTCGAAACGGCGCTCGGCCAGACAGCCCGCCAGATATCTGTCCGGGGACGCGAGGATCGTGACGCCGTCGAGATGACGCGCGAGCATCAGCGGCTCATCGCCTGACCGATCGAGATCCGCCCGGATGCCCGCCTGGTCCCGCACCACGACCACCCCGTCATCCGCATCGCGGCGGCCGTAGCCGCGGCTGAGGATGGCGGGACGTTCGCCGAAGGCGAGCAAGCGCGCCGCGATGTAGCCCACGAGCGGCGTCTTCGCGCGGCCGCCGGCCGCGATGTTGCCCAGGCTGATGACGGGACGCCGGAGGCGGCGGCGAAGATCCGGACGGCTTTCGTAGTGACGGCGTCGATATCCAGCGGCGGCCGCGTACACGAATGAAATCAGTGGACCACCCGAAACGGCCGGACGTTCCCCGCGTCCTGCGGCGGCAGCACGCGCGAAATCGCCGTCATCGTCTTGCTGCGCGCGCCGCGGTTCGCTTCGACGAGGGCGCGTGCCGCCGCGCCCAAGCGCGCGCGGCGCACGGGATCCTGGAGCACGCTCATGAGCGCCTGCTCCAGTTCGCGCGGCGACCGAATCTGGATGGCGGCGGCGTTGTCGACGAACGCTCGCGCGATCTCGGCGAAGTTCTGCATATACGGACCGAAGACGATCGCCTTCCCGAACACCGCGGGCTCGAGGATGTTGTGCCCGCCCTGATCGACGAGGCTGCCGCCGACAAAGACGGCCGTCGCGATCTGATAGAGGTGCGCGAGCTCGCCGATCGTGTCGAGGACCACGACATCGTGGCGCGGATCGGCGTCGACGCGAAGCTCGGTCCGCCGCGCGACGTTCCAGCCCGCCCGACGGGCGAGGTGCTCCACATCGTCGAAGCGCTCGGGTTTGCGCGGCGCGATGATGAGCAGCGCGCCGGGCATGCGCGATCGGATCCGCTGGAAGGCCTCGAACACAGGCTCTTCTTCCCCCTTGAGGGTGCTCGCCGCGATGACGACGGGACGATCGGGTCCGACGCGAAAGTATCGAAGGACGCGGTTGGCGCCGCGATCCGCCGCCGCCGGAGATCCCGGCAGCTCGAGCGAATCGAATTTCAGGCTGCCCGTCACCGTGACCCGCTCGGGATCGGCGCCGATGTCGATGAGGCGGCGCGCGGATTCCTCGCTCTGCATGCAGAAGCGATCCACGTTGGCGAGCACGCGGCGGAAGAACGGCCGCGCGAGGCGATAGCGCGGATACGACCGCGACGAAATCCGGCCGTTCACGAGCGCCGTCTGCACGCCGGCGCGATGACACGCGTGCAGCAGGTTCGGCCAGATCTCGGTTTCCATCATGATGAAGAGCCGCGGCTTCACGAGGCCGAGCGTCCGCTTCACGATGAACCCGAGATCGAACGGAAAATAGAACACTTCGTCGACGTACTGGAGCGAGTTGCGCGCGATCTGCTGGCCCGTCATCGTGGTCGTCGACAGGAACAGCCGCAGGCGCGGATAGCGCTGCCGGAGCTCGGGCAAGAGCGCCCGCGCCGTCAGCACTTCGCCGACCGAGACCGCATGGATCCAGATGGACTGCTCGCCGTCGAGATTGAACGAGACCGGCAGATATCCGAGGCGCTGCCGCAG
>JBOGIZ010000410.1:0-2069 GCA_050747805.1 Vicinamibacterales bacterium
CTCGACATGCTGCACGCGCGGCCGCTCGCGGGTCGGCTGCTCCTGCCGTCCGACGCCGAGCCAGGCGCACCGCCCGTCGCCATGGTGACGGAACAGGCCTGGCGCAGGCTGTTCGGCAGCGATCCGAACATCATCGGCAGGGTGCTCATGTTCGGCAGGGAGCCGAGTCCGACGACGATCGTCGGCATCTTGCCGGCGGGCGCACGGATCGACGCGACCGTGGTTCCCGACTTCCTGACCGTCCTCGCGCGTGAATACGCGCGAGGTGCGCCGGTGTCGGTACTCGCGCGTATGAGGCCAGGCATCACGCCTGAAGCCGTCGCCAGCGAACTGCGCGCCATCCCTCGGAACGACCCAGTCGATTCTCTGTCGCGCGTGCCCGACGTCGCGAGGCCCGCAACGCTTGCCCTTGGCGAGACATTCTCCAGAGACGTCTGGCTGGCGTTCGCCGGCGCGCTTGCGCTGTTCGTCATCTCGGTGGTCAACGCGGGGCATCTGCTGCTCGGCCGCGCCATGGCGCGAGACCACGAACTCGGCGTGCGCCGCGCGATCGGCGGTTCGTCTGCCCGGATCGCGAGGCTCTTCCTGACGGAAGCCTTCGTATATGCGGGATCGGGCCTCGCGCTCGGCATAGGCATCATGATCGCGCTGGAGCGGTTGATCGGCGAGTACGAACCGCGATTGTTCATGGAGGTTGCGGGTTCGGGTCTCCATGGGCGGACGGTCTGGATCCTCGGCGGAGGTGCCGCGATCGCGATGCTGGCATGCTCGGTTGCGCCGATGCTCCGCTCGCGCTCGCGAGATCTCCGAACAACGATGGACGCCGGCAGCTTGCGATCGACGTCGCAGGCCTCGCGCGCGATGCACGCGTTCACTGTCGTGCAAGCGGCAATCGCGGTGCTGCTCGTGGTCGGCGCCGCCGTGATGGCGCGGAGCCTCGGTCATCTCATGGCCGTCGATAGCGGGATGGCCATCGATCATCTCGTGTCGCTCGCCGCAACGCCGCCGGCTACGCGCTATTCAACACGTGATAAGAGAGCGGCGTATCGCGACCGGGTCGAGGCCACGCTTCGCGCGATCCCGACCGTCACAGGCGTGACGACTTCCTACACTGCGCTCTTGAATATGTCGGCCGAGGATGGTCTGCCGTACCTCGATGGAGAGGTAGAGCCGCCCGCAAGAGGTTCGAGTTTTGGGCTTGCACGCGTGCCTCCGAACTATTTCGATGTCACCGGCACACGCGTGATTGCCGGCCGCCCGTTCCGCGCTGACGATCTGCAGGACGCCGCGATCGTCAACGAATCATTCGCGGCGGCCCACGGTGGGAATGTCGTCGGCCGCCTCCTGCACACACCAGGTGAGAGTCGTGCCTTTCGCATCGTGGGTGTGGCGTCGAACGTCAAGAGCTTCGGCCTTGCTGACACGAAGGCTCGGTATCAGGCGTATGTGTGCCAACCACACTCCAACACCAGCATGTTCGTGCGGTTCTTCGTCCGGACCTCCGGCGACCCGGCCGTCGTGATTCAGGAGGCGCGGCGCCGCATCGCGGCGATCGATCCGACGATTCCGATTGAGGAGCCACACACCGGGGCTGACGTGATTCGCGGTCAAACGGCGCCGTTTCGCTTCGCGGCAGCGCTGCTCTGTGGATTCGCGATCCTGGGGCTTGGGCTCGCGCTCAGCGGAATCTATGGGTCGGTGGCGCTCGCCGTCTCGCGTCGAACGCGCGAGATTGGCATCCGCATGGCCCTTGGCGCGACGCCGCGGCGAGTGCTGCTCGCGGTGATTGCGACCGGGCTTCGGCCGGTTCTGCTCGGCGGAATCGTCGGCGTCGCCGGTGCGTGGTTCGCACTGCCTCTCGTCAACGCGCTGCTCTATGACGTCAAGTCGACCGATCCCTGGAGTTCCGCGGTCAGCCTGTCGGTCGTCACAGCGGCCGCGACGTTCGCGTCCTGGATTCCAGCCCGGCGCGCAAGCCGCGTCGATCCGGTCACGGCGCTGCGCTGCGAGTGAGGTGCCTTCATGTCCGCACCGAGGAGGTTCCTCTTGCGCATCGTCAATGTGTTCCG
>JBOGIZ010000411.1:0-1826 GCA_050747805.1 Vicinamibacterales bacterium
CAGCCCACGCCGCGCGCAGCGCGGCGCGGCGGACCCTCCGTTTCCCTCCGTTGCTCCGCGTCTCCGTTGTGATGTCGTCCCGTTCTCTTCGTCCGCTCCGTCCCTCCGTCTCTGAATCTCCGTGAGACTCCCGTCGGGTTCACTTTCGACTGAGCCGATCGAGCGCCTGGCGCGCGAGATTGTAGGAGCTGCTCGACGGGAACTTCTGCACGACGGTGTCGTACGCGCGCTTGGCCTCGTCGATCTGGTTCAGTTTCTCGTAGGTCTGTCCCAATTCGTAATACGCGTCGGGAACGACCGTTGCCTGCTGCGGATAATTCGTGATCACGGCCTGGAACGCGTCGCGCGCCTCGGAATACTTGTTCTGAGCCTCGTAGGACTTCCCGATATTGAACTGTGCGTCGGCCGCCTTCGGAGTCTGTCCGAAGGTGTTGATGAATTCCTTGAACCCCGTGATCGCCAAGTCGTATCGGCCCGCGGTGTAGTCGTCGAAGCTACCGTCATACATCCGCTGGAGCGACACGCCGATTGGCGGGGCGGCTGTGGTTGGCGCCGCTCCCGTCGGCGGGGAAGGCTGCGTTCCGGCGCCGCCCGGTTCCGTCTGACCCGTGCCAGGTGGTGTCGCACCCGGCGCGCCGGCGGTCTGTATGGGTGGTTGTGAGGCGATGGCCTGACGCAGGGCCTCGACCTCTTGAAGCACCGACGAAATCCTCACGTTGGTTTCGTCGGCCTTCTCGGCGAGCGTGCGGACGGTATCGCGGATGTTCGTGAGCGCGAGCGTCTGGTCGGCCAGGGCTTTCCGCTCCGCCGACGCCTGGTCGTCGAGCTTCGACGACACCGCCTTGAGCGAATCCTGCAGCGTCACCAGCGAGGCCTGGAGCAGCTGCTGTTGTTCCTGCAGCATTCGGATCTCCGCCATGATCTGCAGGTGCTCCTTGTTGGGAGCGGCGATCGCCGGCCGCGGCCAGAGTGCGGACGCGAGAAGCAGGATCGGAACGGTGCGGGCGTATCTCATCGCTGGCTCCCTCAGAACAGTGGACGGCGGTCGAGCGTCCGGCTACTTGCTGGTCACGACGAACTGCGCGCGCCGGTTCTTGAACCAGGCCGCTTCGTCGTGGCCCGGATCGAACGGGAATTCCTTGCCGTAGCTGACCGTGCGAAGACGATCCGCCGGGATGCCGAGCGACACGAGATAGGTCTTGGCCGCCATCGCCCGGCGCTCGCCGAGCGCGAGATTGTATTCGGCCGAGCCGCGCTCGTCGCAGTGCCCTTCGATCGTGATGACCCACGTCGGGTATTTCTTCAGGATCCCCGCGTTCGTCGTCAGCGCCTGCTGGCCGGCCTGGTCCACCTCGGCGCTGTTGAGCACGAAGAAGACCGGCTGGAACGGCGAGTTCTTGTTGATCGTGTCGAGATCGCCGTTGAGCAGGTCTTCGTTGACGGCGGGCTCGGGCGGAATCGGGGCCGTTTCGGGCACCGGCTCTGGCGGCGTGGCCGTGCTCGGCGCCGGTGAAGGCGCGGCGGCCGGCGGCGGCGTCGGCCGCGCAACCGGCGGTTTATTGTGATGGCACGCGCCCGCAAATACCAGCAGACTCAGGATTCCGATCGTCGCAACTGATCTCTGTCTCATCGTTTTCAATCCGAGGGGCTTCGCCCCTCCGTCTCCCCTACACGCGCTCTCGCTCGCCGCTCCGCCGGCTAGCGCCGCGCGCGTGGCTCTCTCACTCACGCTCGTTCGCTGCTTCCGCTCATCGCCCATCGCTCATCGCCCATCGGTCATCGCCCATCGGTCATCGCCCATCGGTCATCGCCCATCGCCCATCGCC
>JBOGIZ010000412.1:0-7608 GCA_050747805.1 Vicinamibacterales bacterium
GCTCAATACCGGTCTCGTCGGCGCCCGCCTCAAGCCTGGTGTGACGCTGTCAGACGCCGGAGCGGAGATGGGGGAAATCGGCCGCGCGCTTTCAGCCGATCCCATCTTCAGGCGAGAGTCAGGGCTATTTGCGAAGCTGCGGGTCGATCGATCGTCGCCGGTCCCATACGGCGTCCGCCTGCTGGTCGCTGGGTTTCTCGGCTTGCTGATGGCGATCGTCCTGCTGGTGTTGATCGTCGCATGCGCGAACGTGGCGGGACTCCTGCTCGCGCGCGGCGCGGGCCGCGCCCGGGAGACGGCCGTGCGTGTGGCGATGGGCGTCAGCCGCGGCCGCCTCGTTCGACAGCTGCTCACGGAAACGCTCGTGCTCTTCGTTATCGGAGGAATCGGCGGCCTGCTATTGTCGCGCCTCATGGCAAGCGCGGTCCTTCGCCTCTTGCCGACGCTGCCGCTGCCCAGTGACCCCTCGCTGCTCATGGACGGTCGCGTGATCGTCTTCGCGCTCGGCGTCTCGCTGGCTGGGGCCGTGGCATTCGGCCTCGCCCCGGCGATTCGTACCACGCGCGTCGACGTCCTCTCGCTGCTCAAGTCGCAGGAGCAGGGAGGTGCGTCCGCGGTTCGTCTCAGACGAACGTTCGTCGTCGCGCAAGTCGCGCTCAGCGTCGTTCTGGTCATTGTCGGGGGCTTGTTGACACGCACGCTCGCACGCACCGCCGGTGCGGAAGGCGGATTCGACGCACGCGGCGTCGACGTCGTGTCGATTGATCTCGCGACGGCCGGGTACACGACGAGCACGGGGCGTGCGTTCATCGCTGACCTCCAGCGAAGACTGCGCTTGATGCCAGACCTGCAGGCGGTTGCCCTGGCCTCGGGGACACCGAGCAGCGGCGCCATGGGTTTCCAAGTCGGCGTGCCTGGCGTGGCTCCGCCTGATGGTCGCCACCTGTTTGAGGTGTTCGGGAACATCGTCACGCCGGGGTACTTCGCGACACTTCGCATTCCCATGATCGCTGGGCGCGACTTCGCTGACCGCGATACCAGTGCGTCGCCGCGCGCGGTCATCGTCAGCGAGAAGGCGGTGCGACAATTCTGGCCGTCGCTGGCGCCGCAAGACGCCGTCGGCCGCCAACTATCGCTGCAGCCGTATGTGGTGGTTGATATCGGAAACCCGAATCTGGTTCCAGCGCTGATTCCGATGACGATCGTCGGCGTGGTGTCCGACGTGCGCAACGGACCGGCCGCGCATCCTTATATGTACCTACCGATGCAGCAGCAGTATGTATCAGCGATCAAAATCCTGGCACGAGCGCGCGGTGATCAGCGCGCGGTCTCGCCGGTGCGCAAGCAGCTGTTGGCCATGGATCGGCGTCTGCCCGTGCTGACGGCCGATGCGCTCGAGAACGAAGGCGGCCCTGTGGCGGTTCAGCTGCGCATTTCAGCGGTGATCGCCAGTGGCTTGGGTATTCTGGGCGTCCTGCTCGCCGCCATCGGTGTCTATGGCGTCACCTCGTATATGGTCGCGCGTCGTACGCGAGAGATCGGCATCCGGATCGCCCTTGGCGCCGACCGCAGCGCCGTGGTGCGCCTGGCGATGGGCGAAGCCGCGCGGCTGCTCACCTTTGGCGCGGTCGCAGGTCTTCTTCTGTCCGCTGCGGCTGCTCGCGTGTTGCGTGGATTCCAATTCGGCATCGTCGCCGCTGACCCACTTCCATTTGCCGGCGCCATTGCGCTCTTCATGCTCGTGGGCCTGGCGGCGTCGTGGATGCCGGTCCGGCGCGCACTCGCGATCGATCCCAGCCGCGCGTTGCGATACGAATAGGACAACGCGAGAGAGCGTGCCTCAGATCGGACGCTCAGCCCGACCGTCGGGCCCACCTCTCGCGCGGTGCGTATCGATCCACTCGGTGCCGCGCGAACCATAGAATGTCACCGTGATTGGCGAGTACGTGTTGCGGAAGCTGGCCTGCCCTGATGGCCATCTCGCGGGCTTCTTTTCAAAGCTGCTGAATCTGAGCAACGCCGCCTTGAACGCGGCAGTGATTGGGAAGCTGTCGGAGAAAACTGGGCAGGCGCTTCTCGACATCGGCTTTGGCGGAGGTGTCGGCATCGACTTGGCGCTCGCCGACGTCCGTGTCGCTCGAGTGGCCGGGATCGACCCCTCTCAGGCGATGGTCCGGGCGGCGCAGACACGGTATCGCAAGCCATCGACTGGCAAGGCCGTGGATATTCGCCGTGGTGCGGCCGAGCGCCTACCCTGGCGCGATGACGCGTTTGACGCCGTCATCTCGGTGAACGCTCTGTACTATTGGAACGATCTGATCACGGCGTTTGCCGAAATCAAACGCGTGCTGCGCCCCGGTGGCGTGCTCGTTCTCGGCCTACGCGCGAAAGTACAGATGGATCGAGTCGATATCGAGAAGTATGGCTATCGCTCGCCCTCGTCCGACGAACTGGCTGATGCATTGGTAGCTGCTGGCTTCGCGCCGCCTTCCGTCGAAGAGCGCGTCGGATCGCGCAGAGGCGGCGAGGTGGTGATTCGCGCTGTGGCCGCGTAACTCGCAGGCGGCATTGAGGTACCATTCTTCACTCCCGCCGACGAGCCGTTCGAGCGGTTGACCTTGAAGCGAGCCTGGCGGCAGGTCACTATCATGAGACTGCGAAGATAACGTATGACCGAGTTCTCGGAGGCATCGTCGAAACCGCTGCCGGCCGACGCGGTCGCGGGCGAATTTGTCACGGAAACGTTCGACTACGACGGCGGCCGGCAGGTGACCGTGTACGTCCCGCCACATCAGCCCGAGGCGATCGTATTCGCCGCTGACGGTCAGATGATCTCGCCGTGGGGCAGGCTGCTTGAAGCATCAGGCGTCCCGTCGACCATGATCGTCGGCGCCCACCGAGTGGCGGACGAGACGCTCCGGCTCCACGAATATTCGCCGGGCTTCGATCCGGAGCGGTTTGCGGCGCACGAGAGGTTTTTCGTCGACGTCGGTGACTGGGTGCGGTCGCGTTTCGGGGTAACTCTCTCGTCCGAGCGTACGGCGGTGTGTGGAGCGTCGGCGGGTGGAGAGCTCGCACTGGCCATTGGTCTTCGACATCCCGGCCTTTATGGCGCGATCTTTTCAGCCTCGCCCGGCGGGGGGTATCGGCCGCCTGCCATCATGCCGAGTCCGTTGCCCCGCACGTACCTCGTGGCCGGCACGCTGGAGCCGTTTTTCCGGAAGAACGCGACTCGGTGGGCCGCGGCGCTGCGCGACGCTGCAGGGAACGTCGTGATGACCGAGCGAATCGCCGGGCACGACGATGCGATGTGGCGGGAAGAGTTTCCGTTGATGGTGGCGTGGGCGTTCGGCGGAGTGGGTTGATGTGCCGCGATTCGGATGCTGGACTCTTCGTGTAACACGCAGCCGAATGAATGAGCCACTTGCGGAAATCGTCCAGTGCCCTCAACTGTGTCCGCAACTCACTGGACGGAAACGACGATCGTATCTGCTGACGCCGGCCTGAGCGCTCACGGCGCCCAGCCTCCCGCTATCGCCGGCCTTCTTCCGCCGACGTCTGATACACGCGAACGTAGTCGATCTCGTAGCGCGCCGGAAATGCCGTCACGGACGGATCGCCGCCGGACGTGCCGCCGATCGCGAGATTCAGGATGACGTGATGCGCCTGGTGGAACGGATTGATGCCGCTACCGTCCGCATCGATCGTCTTCGTCAGATCGACGGTGTTGAGGGCCGCGCCGTCCACCGAGAGCACGATCGCGTCGGGCGTCCAGTCCATCCGCCAGACATGGAAGCGCGCGGACCAGTCGGGGTCGCCGAAGCTCGCGATCGGCTTGCGCGTGTCGGCCCAGACCGCCCGGCCGGGCGTGGCCGATCCCCACGCGACGTTCGCGAGCAGCAGGCCGCGGTAGAACTCCATGATGTCGATTTCGCCGCCCTGCGGCCATCGTCCCGAGTCGCCGACCGTCCAGAACGCCGGCCACAGTCCGGCGCGCGTGTCGATGCGCGCGCGCATCTCGAAGCGGCCGTAGCGAAAGCTGCGCAAGCCGCGCGTGGTCACGCTCGCCGACGAGTAGTCGGCGAACTGCCGGTTGCGCTGCCAGCTCGTCGAACCTGCCTGGTAGTCCGGATTGGGCACGCGCTCGCGGCGCGCCTCGATCACGAGCCGGCCGTTCTCGACGCGCGCGTTCTGCGGCTGGTACCACTGCAGCTCCTGATTGCGCACAAAGCCGCGCTCGTACGTCCAGTTCGCCGGATTCGGCGGACCGTTGGTCGTGAACTCGTCCGCCCAGACCAAGCGATACCCGTCGTCGGTCGCCTGGCGCCAGCCGGCCGAGACGAAGATTGCCGCGAGGAGCGCACAGCCGCATCGCAGGAGCGACGCCACGTCGGAGCCATTCTACGCAACAACCACCGGCGCGGCGACGCGCACGTGACGGCGTCCACGCGGGCGGAAGCGTCACCAGGACATCACTGAAGCTGCGTGACCATACAGATGTATGCTAGTGTTTATACAGACGGAGAGCACATGGCAAAGACAACGGTCGCACGACGCGCCGCGGCACGGACTCGCGAACACCGCTCGAGCCGACGAGCGGGCTGGGTTCGAAAGAACGTCGTGATGGACCAGCGGAAGCTCGACGTCGCGCGACGGGCGCTGGGCGTCGACACCGAGACCGAGGCCATCGACCAAGCCCTCGACTTTGTCGCGTTCCGCGAAGAACTCGCCAACGGTTTCGCGGCGGTGCGTCGAAGCGGCGGTATTGACGATGTCTTCGAGCGCCGGCGGAAGGCGTGAAGTACGCCTTCGACACGAATCTCTTTATCGACGGTTTCCGAGACGAGGAAGCGCAGGCGGAGATCTTCGCCTTTCTCAATAGAGCGCTTCCGTTCACGTATCTGTGTGCGGTCGTAATGCAAGAGCTCGCCGCAGGAGCCCGGACGCCTCAGGCAGCTCGGAACGTGCAGCAAGGGATCTTCGAACCGTTTGAGCGGCGCCGCCGAGTGTTCGCGCCATCGAGTGCGGCGTTCGCGGAGAGTGGCCGTGTGATCGCCGCGCTCGCCGTGCGAGAAGGCTGGCCCGCACCGGACGGGAAGCCTTCCCTCGTCAACGACGCGCTGATCGCTGTCTCCTGCCGTGAACACGGGGTGATGCTGATCACGAAAGACGGCGACTTTGAGCGCCTATCGCCGCTCGTCAGAGGCTTTCATTACGCCGTGCCCTGGCCTCCGATGCCAGCACCCGCGTAGACCGTCTGGGCGTGGTGGCTCGCGGCAGTCATCGGTGGACACTGTAACTTTGCATGGTAAAGTTATAACGTGCCGTACGCAGTCGAGACAGCGGGGCTGACCCGCCGCTTCGGACCACGGCTGGCGGTTGACGACGTCGACCTGCAGGTGCCGCAGGGATCCGTGTACGGGTTCCTCGGTCCCAACGGTGCCGGCAAGACGACGACGATCCGCATGCTGCTCGGCTTGCTCCGGCCGACGCGCGGCGACGTCATCATTTACGGCGAGCGGCTGAAACCGTCGGCGTGGCATCTCCTGCGGCAGGTCGGCGCCCTCGTGGAAGGACCGTCCCTCTATCCCCATCTCACAGGTGAGGAGAACCTCGAGGTCACCACACGGTTGCTCGGCCTTCCACGCGCGGCCGTCGCGCGCGCGCTCGAACGTTTCGAGCTGACCCTTGACGCTCGTCGCCTCGTGCGCACCTATTCCAGCGGCATGCGGCAGCTGCTTGCGCTCGCACAGGCGTGGCTCGCCGAACCGCGCCTGCTGGTGCTCGACGAGCCGACCAACAGCCTCGATCCTGCCGCCACGCGCAAGCTCCGCCGCCTGCTGCGGCACACCGTCGAGGACGGGCGCGGGACCGTCTTCCTCTCCAGCCACATCCTTGCCGAAGTCGAACAGGTCGCCGACTGGATCGGCATCATCCATAAGGGACGGCTCCTCCACCAGGCGCCACTCGCGTCGCTCAGAGAGGCGGCACGCGGGTCCCTCGAAAACTTCTTCATGGATTTGGTCGCGCCGCAATGATGACCGAGATCGCCCGCGCCGTCTCCGCCGAATTCCTGAAGCTGCGGCGCACCCTTGCCCTCCGCCTTGCGCTCGTCGCGCCGCTGGCCGTCGTCGGCCTGCAGTCTTTCGTCAGTTCGCAGCAGCCCGACACGCCACGTCCAGGCGCGACACCGTTGCTGGGCCTCGTGCAGGGAGGCTTGTTCCTCTGGACGTTGATCGTGCTGCCGCTGTACGCGGGGCTCGCCGCTGCGCTCGTGGCCGCCGTCGATCATCAGGACGATCACTGGAAGCATCTGTTCGCGCTCCCGATTCGGCGCTGGTCCATCTTCGTCGCCAAGTGGACCGCGGTGATTGCGCTCGTGCTGATCAGTTTTCTGTCGCTCGCCGCCGGGCTCCTGATACTGACCTCCGTGCTCCGCGTCATTCATCCGGCGTGGCCGGCGTATCCTGGCCTCGTGCGGCTCGCCATCGTCAGAATGGCGCAAGCCTTCTTTGCGGCGTGGCTCCTCGTCTCGATTCAGCTGTGGGTCAGTCTGCGTTGGCGTAGTTTCACGGTCGGTCTCGGGGTGGCGATCGTCGCCTTCCTTTTCCTGCTCGGGCTCGCCGCTCGCGGCGGCAATCGCAGGTCGGTCGCGCGCGTATTTCCGTGGGGCCTGCCCGTCACGGCAATCGCGCGTATCGTCGAGTCGACCCCGAACCGAGGCACAGCGGCGTTGTACGGCAGCGCCGGCGGCGTTCTGGTCGGTCTCGCTGGGTGCTGGACGCTCAGTCGCCGCGAGTGGCGATAGCACCGTTCACGCCTACAGGCTCGTCTTGAATGGACGCTCGGCCAGAAGATTACTTGACGGTGTCCGAAGCGCGATTGCAGCACACAGCAGCATCGGCAGTGGCACGAGCACGGCGTCTGCTCCTCAGGAGTCGTCGAGCCTGCGACGATCGGCCACGAGTCTTGGGATGCGGTATGAACCGTGTACCCCGTTTGTCCTACGTCGGCAGGCCGAGTTGCCGCCAGAGTTTTTCGAGGTCGAGCATGTCGATCTCGATTGCGTTTCCGATGCGCTGGAGGAGGCCGGGACGCCCGCCGGCTTGTCTGCGGTCGTAAGCGGCGCGCGCGACGTGCTCGAGGGTACCTTCGACCGGCTCGCCGCCGTCGTCGGTCAGCCGCCAGCCGGGCGATCTGAGCTGACCGACCAGTTCTTCAACTGTGTATTTCTTGTCTGTCATATCGCCCTCCTGCCTTTCGCCGAACCGTCACGTCAATGTTAGTCGCGGGTTTTGGCCCTTGTCCTTCGCGCGTTCTTGTCCACACGCAGCTTCCACGCCGTGTGCAGCGCTCCGGTGAGCGTTTCGCGATCGGCCTTTGCA
Organism: Vicinamibacterales bacterium; assembly: GCA_050747805.1. GTDB lineage: Bacteria > Acidobacteriota > Vicinamibacteria > Vicinamibacterales > 2-12-FULL-66-21 > JAICSD01. Next base: position 7,386 of record JBOGIZ010000412.1, read on the forward strand.
AGACGGATGTGGGTGGCGCCCATGCGGCCCCACCCGCCGGCCACCGGAAGAAACACGGCGGGAGCGTCGGCCACGAATCCGGCTTGGATCTCTGGAGTCAGCATCAGGTTTCCAAAGCCCTGCTTCACCGACGCAAGTGTCGCGAAAATGTGCCCGCCCACCCGGAAGTCGACCGCGCCCATGTGCGAGCCTTCCTCGGCGCCGTCGAAGCTGAGGGCCATAC
>JBOGIZ010000413.1:0-2644 GCA_050747805.1 Vicinamibacterales bacterium
GCGTGCGCGTGCGCGTTCGGTTCCGTAGCGGTCCGCGCACGGCGGCCGATCGTCGATGACCAGGCCGACCACGAGATGTATAGGGTGAGCGCCGCCAGCGCAGCGATCCCGATCAGCATCACGGTTCTGGGGAACGCGCTGCGATCGGCGCGATAGCCGAGCGCGGCCAGCACGGAGTCTGCCTGGGCGGTGCGCGCCGTTCGGCCGCCCGACGCTGGCTGGCCCCGGCGAAGCGCGTCGTGGAGCAGGCTCACAACAGGTGATAGTGCCATAGCGCGGCCGCGCCGGCCGCGAACGTGGCAGTGAGGAAGACGCCGGCCGTGAACGCCGCGAACCGCTGACGGAGCCATATGCGGGCGCTTCGTCGCGGACGTTCGAACTCGAGCGACTCGGCGGCGCTTTTCACGAGCTCTGCCGTGATCTTGTTCGTGTGGTCTGAATAGGCGGCGAGCAGCGCGCGATCGCAGAGCAGGTTGATCAGCCGCGGAATGCCGCCGGTATAGCGATGGACCCGGGCAAGCGCCTTCGGCGCAAACGACACGGCCGCGCCGCCGCCCGCGACCGACAGCCGGTGCATCACGTACGCAGCGGTCTCTTCGGCCGACAGCGGCTTGAGGTCGTACCGGATGGACACGCGCTGATCCAGCTGCCGGACTTCCGGCTTGCGCAGCACGTCCTTCAGATTCGACTGGCCGACCAGCACGATCTGCAGCAGCTTGTCTTTCTCGGTCTCGAGATTCGACAGAATCCTGACCTGCTCGAGCACGTGGAGCGGCAGGTTCTGCGCTTCGTCGATGATGAGCAGCGCCTGGGCGCCGATCGCCCTCAGCGACAGCAGAAAATCGTTGAGCGTCTCGATCAGCTCCTGCTTGCTCACACCGACTAGACGGCCGCGTTTGATTTCATCGCGTGACACGACGCCGAAATCCTGAAGAATGAGCCGCAGCAGGTCTTCTTCGGCAAGAAACGGATTGAGCAGCAGCGCGGTAAACGTCTTCCGATCGAGCTCGCCCAGGACTGCCCGGCAGAGCGTGGTCTTCCCGGTGCCGATGTCGCCCGTGATGACGACGAATCCTTCGCGGCGCTTGATGCCGTACTGGAGCAGATCGAACGCGCTGGCGTGGGAAGCGCTCTTGTAGAGGTATTTGGGATCCGGCGTCAGGCTAAACGGCTTTTCTGTGAATCCGTAATATTCCTCGTACATCGGCTCCTCGCTTCGTCAACGTTGCCGCTATGGACGGCTGCCGGACGTCAGCGCCCGCGGCGCAACGATGGTCGCCCGCAGCAGCACCACCAGTTCCACGCGGGCGGTCTTGCGCTGTCGCGCGCTAAACAGCGCGCTCAATCCCGTCGCCTTTGTGGACACGTCCTGCGATCGCAAAAACCCCGACACGACGACCGTGCTGCCGTCGCGCACGCGCGCCATCGTGTCCGCGTCGGTGACCTGAACGTCCTTGCCGTGAACGCCGGCCGTCGCGTGCGCGTCCCAGGCGGGCGAGAGGCTCAGTTGAATCACGCCATCGGCGGAGATCTGCGGGATGACCGTGAGCGTGAAGAGCGACGCATCGATCGATCCGGCGCGCACGATCGCGGGTTCGTTGTTCATCGCGACCATGTCGGGAGCGCTCAGCACTCGGATGTCGCCCTGCGCGGCGAGCGCCGTCTGCACGGCCGAAAGGTCGGCGCCGAGTCCCGCATCGGTCGACGCGCGCGCCAGTCCCAGCCTCTCGCGAACCGCCGCCCAATCGATGGCGGCGTGATCCGTCAACGCGACTTCGAGCACACGGCCTTCGAGATGGACCTCGCGCGTGCGCCGCACGTGAAGCGCCTCGAGGTATGAGCCGACGCGGTCGAGTCGATCGGCGTAATCCGTCACCTCGGCGAGACCCGCCCGCCGATCCACGTGCACGACGCCCGATTCGGACAGCAGTGTCTTGACGCCGGCCGCGATGCCATCGAAGGCATCGTCTGGCGCGGCATCGGCGATAAGCGTTCCGTCGCCGCCGGTTCCACCAGGTCCGACGGTCCGATCCCATCCCCGCTTCACCGCGACCAGATCCAGATCGAAGACCCGCGTTTCGGTGCGGCGGCGAAAGACGCTGATAACGGTGCCCTGCGCCGAGAAATCGAGCCCCAGCGGCGTCAGCAGGGTCGTCAAGGCTTCCCGGAGCGTCAGCTGCTTTAGCTCGCCCGTGAACACGCCGTCGGCGTTCGGTTCGACCTCGAGACTGAACGGCGTCCCGCGTACGAGCAGCTGGAGTACTTCATGAAGCGGCCGCGGCTCGGCGAAGGTCAGTGTCAGTCGCCGGGGCGAGTCCAGCGACACGTCGCGCTGATCGAGCTCGGTCACCGGAAGCGACGGGAGCTGACCGGCGGGGGCCGCCGTTTGAACCGCGCGATCGCCGCTCTGCGCCGACACCACGCCCGGGCCGATCGCCGCCATCACGGCAACAGCGACGGAGCGGACGAAATGCGCGCGGCGGCTGACTGGCATAAATCAAGACGATTCAAATAGTTAGAGGCCGTCGCTTCTCTCGAACGTGCCCCCGAGCGCGCGGCTGCACACTTTTACTGCTAGAAGTTTCGGGTCGAGCTGAGAAGAGCGTTAGAGGCCGGCGCGCAGACGGGGGGCAGATCTCCGGAT
>JBOGIZ010000414.1:0-2363 GCA_050747805.1 Vicinamibacterales bacterium
CCCAGATCCTTTCTGCAACCTGCGGCGTGCCGTCGAGCGTTCGCGAAACGACTCGAACGACTCTGCCTGACGAATCCTGTTCGAACGAGAGTCGCTGGAACGAGTCCTTGAAGGTGAACTCTGTCGCTCCAATCGGAACGATTTCGGACGTCTCTCCACCGTCTCGCTGCGAAAACATGCGCGTCCCCTCCCGTGTAATGGTTCGCACTGAGCCGGGAGCGATCTGGTAGCGACCCACATAGGTGTCGAGCACGTCCGCTGGTACCGCGATGACCGGTGGATTGTGGACCGGATCACCGATCACTTCGGCAGCGATCTTGACCGCGATGTCTTCGGGATTGCCCGGCGGCCTGATCGTTGTCTGCGGAGTGGACGCGCTCAGCCGAATGGTTTTCAGGCCGCGTGTCGGCGCGTTTGGCTGCTTGGTCTTGTTGCCGTTTGCGACCAACACGCTCGTTCACGAGCTCCCCCCGATCCTTCCGCAGCACATGCGTCCGGTGTTGCAGTACGTCGCGGAACACCGACAATCGGATGATGCGCTATGGGTGTCTTACGGAGCAGGACAGGCGTTTGAATACTACACGCGGCTGATCCCGATTGCCGGCGACGTGCAGATGGGCGACTGCAACCATCAGAACCCGCGCCAATATCTGCGGCAAGTCGATGTGGAACGGGGCCGCGCGCGCGCGTGGTTCTTGTTTGCGAACTTCGATGAGCGACAGCGCATTCTCGCGTACCTGAATGCGATTGGGACGCAACTCGACGCGTTTCAGGCGCCGCCGGACGACACTCGGCCCACCGTCGCCGCGGTATTCTTATACGACCTCTCCAATCCGCAAAAACTCGCAGCCGTCGAAGCGGATAGCTTTCCGATTCGGGGCTTCGGACCGCGCGGCGCGGCGCGACGAGCGGAAGAATGGACCTGTTACGGCACCAATTCGGTTCTTCCTGCACGTAATCGTACTGCGACTGAAGCCGTGATGCGGCTGGGTTCGCAATAGCCGCCTACACGAACGTGACAAGGACCGCAGCACAGAACGGCAGCCACCCCATCGCAAGGCCCCACCGGATCCGGTTCCACCGTCGATATTCACTCCATTGCGCGTCATAAGGGCCTTGACCCCGAACGGTGTCCATCCCGCAATGGGTCAAGACCGCGGTCGACGCGTGGACGACGGCCGGCGCCATCACGAAGGGCCGCGTGTTCCGAGCGATCACCAAGGCGGGGCGGATCTGGGGCGACGGGATGTCGCCGAAAGCCACCCGTCCGCCCTTGGCGACCAGTGAGGACCCTCGTCTAGCATCGCCCACGAGATCAAATCAAACGCGTATATTGGGGCATGCTGATCGACCTTCGCTACGCCGTTCGCTCCCTGTGGCGCGCGCCGTGGTATTCGGCGACGGTGATCGGCGTGATCGCGCTCGGCATGGCCCTCGCGACGACGGTGTTCGCGGTGGTGGATGGCGTGTTGTTCAAGCCGCTGCCGTATCCGGACTCGCGGCAACTTGTCGCGATCGAGCCCGGCTTCGACAATCTCCCAGCGCCCGCGTCACCGGCGGCCTCGTCAGTGAGGCGAATGGCGGCCGCGAGTGTGCTGGACATCGCCAATTGGCAGGCGGCGGCGCCGGATGCGGCCATTACAGGTTTCTACGCGACGCAGTGGTCGGAGATGGGCGAAGGCGTCAACGAGCCACTGTTTGGCATGGCGTTCGTGCAGCCGAACTTCTTCGACACGATCGGCGTGCGTCCGCTCGTGGGGCGCCTGGTCGCGTCCGACTTCGATCACGACGAGGCCGTTGCTCCCGTCGTCATTACTTACGAGCTGTGGCAGAGCCGATTCCACGGCGAGCCCAACGTCATCGGCCAGACCTACATCGGAGATCCGACGACCGGCCGGGGCTTTCGTGTCGCCGGCGTCATGCCGCGCGGATTCGTGTTTCCGTCCGACGTGACCGTGAGCTTCATCGCGCCGTACGTCCCGTCGCCAGAGGTCCGGAGCGATCCCACTCGCCGCACCATCACTGCGATCGCCAGACTGCCGCAAGGGATGTCGATCGCCGCGTTCCGCGCACGTGTCGAAGCCGGCATGGCGGCGACGGCCGCGGCGTTTCCCGCGAGACAGAGGCCGCCGGGCTTCTCGGATCGCGGCTGGCGCATGCAGGGCCCGTTCGATCACGCGGACGTGCTGCCGCTCGCGAGCGCACTGGGCAGCACTGAACGGCCGCTTTTCCGTGCGATCTTCCTGGCCGCCCTCGTCCTGCTCGCGCTCGGCGGTCTCAACGTCTCGGGTCTCATGGCGGCGCGCGGCCTCGATCGCGCGCGCGAACTAGCAGGGTGCTGAAAAAGTAACTCGTGAGGGATC
>JBOGIZ010000415.1:0-3856 GCA_050747805.1 Vicinamibacterales bacterium
CGTCTATCCTGAGTTTCCGGACACGTTCTGGAGCTTTAAGCGCGCGCTTGCGTTCGCCGGGAAAAAGGCTTCGTTTCCCCCGCTGGGTCTTCTCACGCTCTCTGCGATGTTGCCGCCCTCGTGGCACAGACGACTCATCGACATGAACGTGCGTCCCCTGACGGTGAAAGACATCAAGTGGGCGGACGTCCTGATGGTCAGCGCGATGTACGTCCAGAAGGATTCGCTCCGGCAGGTCATCGACGTCGGAAAGGCGCACGGGAAAAAGGTGGTCGTCGGTGGACCTTACACGTCCGTCGGCATGCACAACCTGAGTGCCGCCGATCATATTGTCGTCGGGGAGGTCGAACCGACATTTGCCGGGTTTCTCGACGATCTCAGCCATGGCGCGGCGCGGCGCGTCTATGAATCGAAGGACCGCCCAACGCTGGAGACGACGCCGATCCCGGACTTCCGTCTTGCCGAAATGCACGCCTACAGCGACATGTCGGTGCAGTACTCACGCGGCTGTCCGTTCAATTGTGAGTTCTGCGACATCATCGAAATCTACGGCCGCGTGCCGCGCACGAAGAGCAACGAGAAGATGCTGGCGGAGCTGGACGAGTTGGTGCGCGTCGGATGGCGCGGCGACGTCTTCATCGTCGACGACAACTTCATCGGCAACAAGAAGAACGTCCGCAAGTTGCTGCCGGAGCTGTCCGAGTGGTCCGCGCGCAACAAATATCCGTTCTCGTTCATCACCGAGGCCAGCATCAACCTCGCCGACGACGACGAACTGCTGAAGCAGATGCGCAGCGCGAATTTCCGTCAGGTCTTCATCGGCATCGAGACGCCCGTGGGCGCGAGCCTGAAGGAGGCGCAGAAAGGCCAGAACCTGCGCCGCGACCTGCTGGACTCGGTGCACAAGGTGCAGAGCTACGGGATGGAGGTGATGGCGGGCTTCATCGTCGGATTCGACAACGATCCGGACGATATCTTCGAGCGGCAGGTCGCCTTCATTCGCGACAGCGCGATCCCGATTGCCATGGTCGGACTCCTGGTCGCCATCCCTGACACACAGTTGTGGCGGCGCCTGGAACGGGAGGGCCGCCTGAATGGCGACGGCGAGCACACGGGCAGCAATACCGACTGCATCTTGAACTTCGTGCCGAAGATGGATGCCGACGTGCTGATCGAGGGATACAAGTCAATCGTGCGCAACATCTACAGCCCGCGCGAGTATTACGAGCGGGCGCTCTCGAGCCTGCGGCACGTCGAACGCGAACACACGCCGGCGATGTCTGGCGGCATCAGCGCGAGCGACATCGCCGCGTTCGCGCGAATCATCACGGCGCTCGGCGTCCGCGACCGCTCCCGCGGAGAGTTCTGGCGCTTCATGAAGCGCGTTGTCGTCGAGCACCGCGGAAAGATCGAAGCGGGATTAACGCACGCGGCACTGGGGTACCACTTACGAGCCCTGGCAGAGCAAGTATGAGTGCATGCTGGAACCAATCGAAACAGCACGGCATTGGCGACCTGGACACGGCCGTGTTCATCCCGATCCGACGGCGAGGGTCGTCGCAATCAGGAAGTTCAGGCAGCGATGGTTCGGGAGATCGCATGGCTGAGTGCCGAGGGGAGACGCCGAGTCGTTTTGCTGCCCGCGTGAAGCTCCGCTCTTGGGCGACCGTGAGAAAGGCCGCCAACACATTGAGCTCGTCCTGGACCATTTGTGAATCGTACTCACAAAGCCTTGTTGATTGTCGCGGCTAGTCACCCAGGCCCGCCGGAGTACCTTGGACTCATGGAGATCAAGAGAGCGGGCACGCAAGCATCCAGCAAGGGGCCGGCGGAGTGGTTTACGGGAACTGTACGAATCGATCCGTTGCTCGACGCGCCCGAGCCGGCTCGCGCAGCGGGCGGCGAGTGTCACATTCGAACCTGGCGCGCGCACCGCCTGGCACACTCATCCCCTCGGACAGACGCTCATCGTCACCGCGGGCGCCGGACGTGTGCAGCGTTGGGGAGGACCGGTCGAGGAGGTCCGGCCAGGCGATGTCGTCTGGTTTTCGCCTGGTGAAAAGCACTGGCACGGGGCGTCGCCGCAGACCGCGATGACACACATCGCCAGCCAGGAAAAGCTCGAGCAAGGTCGTTGACTGGATGGAACACGTGACCGACGACCAGTACGGCGGACGGTCATAGAGGAGCGAAGAAGGAGAGGAGATGCCACACGTCATCGTCAAGCTCCGGCCTGGCAAGTCCGAGCAGCAAAAGCGTCGATTCGCTCAGGCGATCACAAAGGACGTGATGGACGTCCTGAACTACGGCGACGTGTCGGTGTCCGTCGCGCTTGAAGAAATCGACGCGGCAGAGTGGGCCGCGAGGGTGTATCAGCCGGACATCGTCGGCAACTCAGGACTTCTCTACAAGAAACCCGGCTACACGATGTGAATGCGTCACGTCGAGGAAGTGAATTATGCGAGGAGCCGTGCTGTATGGTGCGCGCGACATCCGCTTTGAGGAGCGCCCGGAGCCCGACGATCGAGCCCCGACGCAATCATTCGGTTATCGGCCACCTGCATCTGCGGATCCGATCTTTGGCCGTGCGCCGATATCTGCCGGATCTCATCGACGGCGTTCTGAGTGGGCGGATGAATCCCGGAAAAGTGTTCGATCTCACACTGCCGCTGCAGCAAGTCGCGGAAGGTTATCGCGCGATGGACGAACGGCGAGCGATCAAGAGCTGCTGCGTCCAGACGGCGCCTGATTTCATGCAGAACCGAACCTGCTTGAGAATGCTGTTTAGTGTTCCGGGCGCCACATCATCGCCCGGCTTACCCGCGACAGTCACGAGTCCTGGCTTGCTCGCGTGATTGAACTGCCGATGTGATCCGCGTTGTCGAACGACCGACGACCCATCGTCCTCGAGACGTGAAGCACGGGGCGGGCGAACCAGTCGGTCATGGCGTCGATGCTACTACGCCTCCCGCGTGCGCCGAGACAGCTGGCGAAACGGGGGCGACGGCATCACTGTGGACCCTCGCATTCGCCGATCTTGCCGTCGGAGAGCTTGACGGGCGCACGTTCGCCGCAGGCTGCTGCCGTCAGGGCTTCGCACGCCATATCTGGTTGTCGCGATTCACGTCGGGGAAGTCGCCGTCCGGATCGATGACGACCTGCGTGACGGCGGGTGATGCCGCCACGCGCACCTCGTGGCGCCGCGACCCGGTGAGCCAGACGTCGACAGGCACGTCGATGCGCTGCACGGAACCATCGGCGCGCGTGATGGCGAGCCGCACCGGCATCGGCGCGAGACCGCGATCTTCGATCGTAATCGTCGTCGACTCGCCGTCCGTGCGTACGCCCGCGATCGCCTGATCGAGCGACCACGGCTCGTACATCCAGGTCTTGAAGAACCAGCCAAGGTCGCGGCCGCTCACGTCAGACATCGTGTTGAAGAAGTCGTACGGGTACGGATGCCGGCCGACCCACCGCCGACCGTACTCCCGGAATGCGCGGTGGAACAACTCCTCGCCCAGGACGCCGCGCAGCGCGGCGAGCACCTGCGCGGTCTTGTCGTAGTACATGATGAAGTAGGCGTCCGTCGGATAGAGATCGCCTGGCCACATCAACGTCATGTCCTCGCCAGCGCGCGCCCGAGCGAGATAGAGCGCGCGCTGTCCCTGCTCCGAGTCGTTGGGCCGGCCGCCCGTGCGCGGCTCGCCGTACAACGGGCGCATGGCCTGTGCGTCGTCGAACTGCGTGAAGCCCTCGTCCATCCAGGGATAGCGCGTCTCGCTCGAACCGACCTGCATCGGGAACCACATGTGCCCCGTCTCGTGCATCAGATCGCCAGCGAGCGAGAGCGGGTCGG
>JBOGIZ010000416.1:0-2045 GCA_050747805.1 Vicinamibacterales bacterium
GCTTCATTGCGCGGCCGAAGACAAGCCGCTCCATTCCGCTCGCGCTCTCCTCGCCGCTTTCGCCGGCTTCGCTCGGCTCTCTCCGCTCCGGTGGCTCGCTCGCGGCGCGCGCCCGCTCGGGGACGGCGATCCGTGGCGCGCCGCGATAAGATCGCCTGGTGAAAATCGCACTCGTCCAGCAGCGCGCCTCGGTCGACAAGGCGCGCAATGTCGAACGCGCGCTTGCGGCGGTCGATGCCGCGGCGGCCGCCGGCGCGCAGGTGGTTGCCTTTGCCGAGCTCGCGTTCGAGCCGTTCTATCCGCAGCATCCGGCCAGCGGGAATTCCGTTCAGCTCGGCGAGCCGGTACCCGGACCGACGACGGACGCGTTCGCCGAACGGGCCCGCCGCCACGGCGTCGTCATCATGCCGAATCTGTACGAGCGCGACGGCCCGCGGGGATTCGACTGCTCGCCGGTGATTGACGCCGATGGGCGGGTGCTCGGACGCACGCGGATGGTGCACATCACCGAGTACGCCTGCTTTCACGAACAGGGCTATTACACGCCGGGCGATTGCGGCGCGCCGGTCTACGAGACGCGCGCTGGCCGCATCGGTGTCGCCATCTGCTACGACCGGCACTATCCGGAGTACATGCGCGCGCTGGCGATCGCCGGCGCGGATCTCGTGGTCGTGCCGCAGGCGGGCGCGGCAGGGGAGTGGCCCGAGGGGCTGTACGAGGCCGAGATGCGGGTCGCGGCGTTTCAGAACGGCTATTTCGTCGCCCTCTGCAACCGCGTCGGAGAAGAGGATTGCCTGACGTTTGCGGGTGAATCGTTCGTGTGCGGTCCGGACGGACAGGTGATCGCGCGCGCGCCGGCGCTCGAAGAAACGACGCTCTACGCGGACATCGATCTGAACGCCGCGTCGCGCTCGCACGCGCGGCGATTGTTCCTGCGCCACCGCCGGCCCGAGTTGTACGCGGCATGGATCGGAACGGAGGCGATTCGTTGAGCGCGCCTCGACTGGTCGGAACCTGGCGATTGATTTCGTACGAGACCGATGAGGGCGATGGCCGGCGCGGCCGGCCGTACGCGGATGCGATCGGTCGGCTGCAGTACGACGACCGCGGCAATATGGCGGGGCAGGTCATGCGTCCCGATCGGCCGCGCGTCGAGCTTGGCGACGGCGCGGCGCAGCAGGTTCGAGCGGCGTATCTCGGCTACATCGCGTATTTCGGAACCTACGAGCTGTCGTCCGACGGCCAGCGCGTGACGCATCATGTCGACGGGGCGTTGAATCCGGGGTGGGTCGGCGGCGACCAGGTGCGCACCGTCCGGTTCGAGGGCGAGCGCCTCGTCCTCAGCGCGGACGTTGCAAAAGGCGGCCGCGCTGTGACGCACACACTCACGTGGGAACGGTGTTGACGCGGCCGGCGGGGTGCGGGGTGCGGGGTGCGGGGTGCGGCCGGCGGGGCGCGGAGTGCGGGGTGCGGGGTGCGGAACGCGGCTGGTGCGCGGATGGCGGAACGGGTCGTGCGCTAGGCCTCGCCACGCTTGCCGCGCTGGCGGCGATCATTCTCGCCATCGCCGGTTGCCGCGGCCTGCGCGTGAAGGAAGGGATCTACGCGAACCTGACGGAGGCGCGCGCGGCTGGGGCGATTGCGAACGGTTGGGTGCCAGATGGGCTTCCCGCCAGCGCGGGAGATCTGCGCGAAGGCCACATGCCCGACGGAAGCCACTGGGGCGTGTTCACGTTCGCGCCCTCCGACGGCCCCATCGTCCGGGCGCTGCTGCGGTCGGAAATCACGAGCGACACACCCGCGTGCCATCCACCTGGCCGCCTCGAATGGTTGCCCGAACTCCTGCACTCACCGATCGATCTCGCCCGCGTGCGCGCGACCGCATTCCGCCTCTATCTCGGCGCCGACGGGACGACCTACAGCGTTAATTGGAACGACGGCCGGGCGTACTACTGGCGGGAAACGCAGTGAGCCGCGCAGGCATCGTTCGTGCGAACGAGCGCCGCGAGGCGAGCCACCGGAGCGGACGCGCGGCGGCGCAGCGC
>JBOGIZ010000417.1:0-8016 GCA_050747805.1 Vicinamibacterales bacterium
GGGGCAAAGCCCCTCGGAAAGAAATGCGAAGCCCCTCGGCTAATTAAAGCGCCCGCAGCGCGATGTTCGGATCGACCGTGGCCGCGCGCCGCGCCGGCACGGCGCACGCCGCGAGCGCGACAAGCGCGAGCAGGCCGATCACGGCGGCGTACGTCAGGGTGTCGGTTGCCTTGACGTCCACGAGCAGCGTCAATGTCAACCCGTTTGAGGCCTGCGGATTCGAGATCACGGCGCCCATCGTCTTGACGAGCACCGCGGCGCCGGCGAGGCCGAGCGCCAGTCCAACGCCGACGAGCGACAGCGCCTCTCCCACGACCAGCGCGAGAATCCGCTCGCGCGGAGCGCCAAGCGCCATCCGGATCCCGAACTCCTGTGTGCGTTGGTTCACCGAGAAGGCGATGACGCCGGCGATGCCCGCGGCGGTAATCACGAGCGCGAGCGCTGCGAACATCCCGATCAGCGAGACGACAACCCGGCGCGGCTCGAGGCTCGCGCTGCGCACCTCGTCGAGCGTGCGGAAGTCGGACACCGGCAGATCGGAATCGTGCGCGTGCGCGGCGGCGCGAATGTCGCGCACCGCTTCGGGGAAGGGAAGCCTCGTGTGCACGACCCAGGTGGTCTGCGACAGCCCCTGCTGTTGAAGCGGCACGTAGACCTCGTCCGCCGGCGTGTGATCGAGCTGCTGGCGGACGTCAGCCACCACGCCGACGATGGTGAGGAGCGTCGAATCGCCGTCGCCGTGGACGCGCGTGCCGATCGGATTCTCGTCCGGCCACATGTGCTGTGCAAGCGACGCGTTGATGATGGCGACCGGCACCGAATCGTGCGTGTCGGAAACGGTGAACGCGCGGCCGGCGAGCACCGGCTGGCTGATCGTTTGGAAATAATCGGGCGACGCGAGTCGCAGGCTTACCTGCGGCGCGATGACGCCGTGCGGCAGCGGATGGTTCTCGCGAATGACCCCGCTCGTGAACGTCGGCGCCTCGTTCAACGGGAACGTGCCGCCGCCTCCGACGTCGAGCACGCCGGGCAGCGCGCGGAGCCGACGCTCGAACTCCATCCAATAGGCCGAGATCTTTTCGTCGCGGTGCGGGTCGTCCAGCGCGAAGCGATCGAAGCTCATGTCGGCGCGGAGGCTGATCAAATTGTCGACGTGAATGCCTGGGTCAGTGCCCTGAACGATGAGGAGGCTCTTGAGCGCCAATCCTGCCGCAACCAGCAGTACGAACGAGACGCTGACCTGAGCGACGATGAGCGCACCGCGCATTCGGCGCGACTGTTGCGTCACCCGCGCCTCGCCCTGCAGCGACGGCGCGATCGACAGCCGCCTCGCGAATGCGGGAATAGAGCCGAAGACCACGCCCGTGAGGACCGACAGCGCAAGCGTGAAGAGCAGGACATGGCCGTCCATCGAGACTTCGGATGCGCGCGGCGTGAAGCGGTCGGCGAACGCGACGAGGAGATTCATGCTGATTGACGCGAGGCCGAGCCCGAGCGTTCCGCCGCCAACGGCCAGGAGCAGGCTCTCCGTCAGCAGCTGCCGCACCAGCCGTCCGCGCGTCGCCCCGAGCGCCGCACGCACCGACAGCTCCCGGTCGCGCTTCACCATGCGCGCCAGCAGAAGGTTTGCTATCGACGCGCACACGATCAGCAGCACAAACCCCGCCGTCCCGAGGAGCAGCCAGAGCGTCGTCGTGAAATTCTCGGTCAGATCGTCCTTGAGCCGCGTCTCGACGGCGCGAAAGTCGCGAGCGGGGTACGCGTCCGGATACGTTTTCGCGAGCGTGCTCGCGGTAATTTGGAAATCGGCGCGCGATTTGTCGAGCGTGACGTCAGGCCGCACACGCGCGAAGGCGATCATCATCCGGTGATCGCGGCGCTCGAGCATCGTCGCAGACGACCGGAAGGGACACGCCGATGTCGGCATGTAGACGTCGACGTCGAAAGGATACTGCGGCACGTCGGGCAGCACGCCGACGACGGTGTGAGGCTTGTCGTTCATCCGGAAGACGCGCCCGATGACGTTCGGATCGGCGGCGAAACTGCGACGCCAGTACTTGTTGCTCAGCACCAGCACCGCCGGCGCCCCGAGCACGTCGTCCTGGGCCGTGAACGCGCGTCCGTAAAGCGGTTTCACGCCGAGCACGTCGAAGTAGTTCGCGGAAACGACGCCCGTCGAGACGCGCTGCGGCTCGGTGCCGCCCAGCAGGTTGAAGAACATGTTGTGGAACTCGACGACGTCGGAGAACGACCGGCTGCGGCGATAGTCGGCGATGTCCTTCACCGAAAAGCCCATGTCGTTCGCGCGCGCGTCGCCCTGCCCCTGATGCAGTACGACGAGCTTGTCGGGATTGCGGTAGGGGAGCGGGCGCAGCAGCACGCCGTTGACGACGCTGAAGATCGCGCTGTTGGCGCCGATGCCGAGCGCCATGGTCACGATGATGAGGAGCGTGAATCCGGGGTTTCTCTTCAGGCTGCGGGCGCCGTAGCGCACGTCCTGCGCGGCCACCTCCACGAATCGCGACAGCCAGTTGTCGCGGACGCCGTCCTTGACGCCCTCGACCGTGCCGAATACGCGCAGCGCTTCGCGCCGCGCCTCGGCGCGCGACATGCCCTTCCGCGCGTTCTGTTCGATGAGCATGTCGAGGTGGTATTGCAGCTCGGCGTCGAGCTCGCGCTCGCGTGAGGCGCGTGAGAACAGCGATTCGAGGCGAATGGCGAGACGGCGCATGGTATTGCCCTCCAGTCGCGCAGGCGCGAGGCCTGCGTCAACCCTCCAGAATCCGCGCGACCGCGCCGGCCAGACGCTCCCAGGTGCGGGTTTCTTCCGCAAGCTGCCGGCGGCCGTCGCGCGTGAGCTGGTAAAACTTCGCCTGACGGTTGTTTTCGGAATTGCCCCACTCGGATTCGATGAGCCCCTGCTGCTCGAGGCGGTGGAGCGCGGGATAGAGCGATCCCTGGTTCACCTGCAGAACGTCCTTCGATATCTGCTGGATGCGCTGCGAAATGCCCCAGCCGTGCATCGGCTCGGCGGCGAGCGTTCGCAGGATGAGCAGGTCCAGCGTGCCCTGCAGCAGGTCTGACTTCGGCGCCATCCGGCCTCCTCGCGTACCTCGTATAAGACGAGCGTCGCGCTCCTGTCGGTCGTCGACAAGAAGCTATCGTGTCTCTTGTAGATTGTCAAGGGGACGCTGTGCAATCCGTTCTGGATTGATCTACGCTTCGCCGCGAGGGTTCATGACCGAGCTCCGAATGCGCTTCCGGCGCATAGTGCGGCGTCCCGGCTATCTCACCGCCATCGTTCTGTCGCTGGCGACCGGCACCGCCGTCAGCCTGAGCGCGTTTTCGATCGCCTCGGCGCTGGTATTCAAGCCCCACCCGGGTATCGAGGATCGCCGCACCATCGTCCGCATGGAGTGGGTGCACCGGGCGCCGTTGTTCAGCATGGAAGACTTAGACCTGCTGGTGCATCGCGGCGTCTCCTCGCTCTCTCCGATCGCCGCGCAGGGCACACTGCCGTTGCCGGTCCAGCTGCCGTCAGGCGCGAAATCGTTGAACGTCGGATTCACGTCGGGCTCGTTGTTTCCGCTGCTTCAGACACGGCCCGTCATCGGTCGGCTCCTCAGTCAGGATGATTTCGCCTCGACCGCGCCCGTTGCCGTCATCAGCGAACGTCTCTGGCGTGTGTCCTACGCTGCCAGTCCGTCCGCGATTGGACAGCCTCTGGCGATCGGCCATCACGCGTTCACCATCGTCGGCGTCGCGCCCGCGGAATTTGCCGGGCTGGAGAAGATCGATATCGGCAACGACGCGACCAACTTCGTGGACCTCTTCGTCCCGCTCTCGAGCGGCGCATGGTGGTCTTCCCAGATCCGGCCGTCACGCCCGTGGCTGAACGTTGCCGGAAGAATCCGGCCAGACATGAAGCTGGCTCAAGTCCGCGCCGAACTCGAGGTCGCGACGAGGCAGCCGGGTTTTCTGCGCGCGGCGAGACCCGGACAGCCGCCGCCGGTGCTCCGCGTGTATCGCGGAGGATTGGATGTCAGAGAAGAACCGGGCTACTCGCTTCTTGTGCTGGGACTGTACCTGAGTCTTCCACTGATCGTGCTGGCGATCGGCTGCGTCAATGTCATCAACCTGCAGCTGGCGCGGGCGATTGATGAGAGCGCGGAGCAGAGCCTGCGCCTCGCATTGGGCGCGTCGCAGGGGCGCCTGATTGGTGCCGTCTCGCTCGAGATGCTGTTATTGGCCTCCCTCGGGACCGCGCTCGGCTGCGTCGGTGCGCACTTCATCCTGCTGCAGACGCGTGCGCACTTTCCCGCCGACATCGGGATCGATCGCACCGTGCTCGCGTTCGGGGCGCTGTTAATCCCATTCGTGGTCCTGGTGACCGGGCTCGTGCCGGCATGGCGAAACACGCGTCAGGTTGCCGCCGCGGGGTTGCGCGAGCTGCATCAGGCTGGCAGAAGCCGTATTCGACTGCGATCCGCGCTGATCGTCGTGCAGGTCGCGACGTCGGTATCGATGCTGGCGATCGGAGGACTCGCGATCCGGGCGCTGACGGCCGGCGCCCCGTCGATCGGCGCGAACGCGGCCCGGCTCGTGACGGCAGATATCGATCTGGCGCAGATTCCGCCGACAGTGACGCCGAAGGCGTTCGTCGATCAGCTCTTGGAGAAGCTCGGGACAGCGGCTGGCGTTCGAGGCGTTGCCGCGACGACATTCCTGACGCAAGGTCCGCCAGTTCCCTGCCGGCGGCTGACAGATCGCGAAGGCGCCGCGCGGGTCGTCTCCGGCGGGTCCGTCACGTCGACGTGGTTCAGCGTGACGGGGACGACGTTCCTGGCCGGTGGCCTGGTCAACGGACAGTTCACATCCGGAGAGGTGATTCTGAATCGCGCGTTGGCGTCAGCGCTCGGATATTCACTGGCCGACGCGGTTGGCGCGCGGATCATCGTCGGACGATCGGAGACGGCTGTCGTCGGCATCGTGGAGGACACCGAACGCTCGAGCGACGGCGCGCCGCTGCCGATGGTGTATCGGCCGCTGAATGCGACCCTCCGTCCGAAGATTACCGTGCTCGTGCTGAGCGATGATGCGGCGGCGACCAGGACCGCGATTCCGCCTGCGGTTGCCGCGGTGGATCCCACGGTGCCTGTGGACAACATCGCGACGCTCGACGCGCGCTTGCGCGAGGTGAGCAACGCCCCGAGGACCGTCGCCGCCACCGCCAATCTGCTGGGCATACTCTCGCTGATCCTCGCCGGCGCGGGACTCCATTCCTTGATGTCGTATTCCGTGAAGCGGCGCACGCGCGAATTCGGCATTCGCATGGCGATCGGGGCGGACACGGCGTCAATCGCCTGGTCCGTGATGCTGCCGACCGCGTGGCTCATCACGCTCGGCGGCGCGGCGGGTATGCTGGTGGCCGTACCGGTTGCCGCCCTCATACGATCGACCCTCTTCGGGATCTCACCGTTGGATCCTGCGGGGCTGTTGCCGAGCGTCCTCATTCTGATGATCGTGGCGGCCGTCGCCGGGGCGGGTCCGGTCTATGGCGCGGTCCGCGTCGATCCAAACACGGCGCTGCGCCAGGAATGATTCAACCGCGATGCCGATTTTTCGCTAGAGCCAACGGTGCGGCGAGCAGGCGCCCGATCGGCGGGACGAGGAGCGCGAAGAGAATTGGCAGGCCGCGCCATCCGTACAGCCATCTGCTGAGCGTGACGAAGTAAAGCGAACTTCCCAACCAAGTCAGGAGCACCCGGGATCGATAAACGTTCCGTGAATCGATCCGGATCCAGAGCAACGCCGCCACGCCGTACTTGCTCAGAACGAGGATCATCAGGATCCAGAAAAGCTGATCCAGTCGCCGCGGATCTTCGAAAACCGAGCGGATGTCGTCCTTGAAGAGCGCGCCGGCGATGGGGATAAACACGGCCGAGACGCCGGACGCAAAGTAGAGTCGACGACTTCCAGACAGACCGGCCCAGAGCCTGACGACAAGCAGCCTCCACGTGACAAACATCGCCGCACCCACAATCAGGGTGGCCCGGGTCCACCCGGGCCAGATCTGACGAAGCGCGAAATGGTCGAACCAGAGCGGCAGCCAGAGCGCGAGGAAGGTAAAGACCAGCAGCCACGATGACGCCGCCGCCTTCGCGGCGACTCTCAACTTGATCGCGACCCAGTCATCCGAGGCGAGCGGTCTGACCGCGAGAAAATCCGGCACCGATAGATCGTCGGACCAGAATCGCGGCTTGCAAAACGCGACCCCGACCGGGACGGCCAGCGCCATCGGCATCGCGAGCGTCAGCATCAACACGGTTGTCGAGACCGGCTGGTCGGCGCGCACGATCCAGGAGACGGGCGCGACGACGACGAGCAACAGTCCGCCGACGAGCGCCGGCAGCGTCACGCCCTCAAGCCGCCATTCGAGCCAACCCTGGGCGGCCGCAGGCGAGACGAATCGAGCGAAGTCGGGCCGCCAGGCAAATTCCGAGACGTCGATCGCGGCCACTCTGACAGGCGTCCGTGCGCCTCCGCCCGATCGCATACGACCAACGAACGTCCACGCGCCGGCAACCGCCGCCACCGCGGCTCCCGCCGCCACCGTCGTCGACGTCTCGGCCGACGACATGAGGCCCACGTCGAGGAAGACCCCACCGAGGACGCCGATCGCGACGAGCCGGAGTGCCCCGTACGAGGCGAGCGTCCATGTCGCGGTCTGGGAGGACACCATGAACGCCCCGAACAGCGCGGCGACGGTGAGCGAATCCGTCGATCCTCCTCGCGCGAGAGGCCCTGCCCAGATGGCGTAGAGCAGCTCGACAGACAGCACACCGAGCACCAACGGCACGGCGATGAGCTGAAGCGACGAGACCGGCAGCGTCAAGCGTCGAAGAGGGAATTCCGTTTCGTGAAAGATGGCGAAGAGGAGTACGAACGACAGCATGCCTGCGAGCTCGAGCACCGGCGAACCGACGACGCCGCCCGGCTGCGTGACGCGAAACGCCGTCAGTATCACGATGGCCCAGGCAGGCGTCCTGCTGCGGCTCCAGATTTCCCAGACGAGTGCCGCCGCCGGCGAGCGCATACGGTCAGGCGGAGTGCGCGACGAAGATCTCGTCGAGCGACGCAGGCTCTTCGTCGAGGATCGTGGCGCCGATGCCGTCGAACGCGATCGAGGCTGCCACGCTCGCCGAATCGCAAATGGCGGTCCAGTCCTGGCCGCTCCCGCCGATGAAGAACGCGCCGCCGATCGAGGGCGCCTGCGTCAGCGGCGCGGCGAAGCGCAGCATGACGCGGGAATGTCGCTCCTTGATCTGATCGAGGGGGGCACACAGGATCAGCCTGCCGCGGTGCAGCATCGCGAGCTGGTCCGAGACGCGCTCCACTTCGTCCAAGAGATGTGAGGAGAACAGGACAGTGCGGCCCTCTTCGGCCACCGCGCGGATGACCGCCTCGAGGATGTCGCGGCGGACGATTGGATCGAGGCCCGAGCTGGGCTCGTCGAGTAGCAGCAGGTCGGGACGATGGGCCTGGGCCGCGATGAGGCCCAGCTTTGCGCGCTGCCCTTTTGAGAGAGTCCCGATCCTCGCGTTCGGATCGAGACCGAATTGTCGGCGCAGCGCGTCCGCATACGCTTCGTCCCAGGCGGGATGGAAGGCCGACGTGTACCGCAGGAATTCGTACACGCGCATCCACTCAGGGAGATCAGGCTGCTCCGACAAGTATCCGATGCGCCGCAGGACGTCGGCAGGCCGTGACACCGGATCCATGTCGAATACCCTCACCCGGCCCGTTTGGGCGCGCCACAGGCCGAGGACGTGTTTGATCAAGGTCGATTTGCCCGCGCCGTTCTCGCCGACCAAGCCGAACACGGATCCGCGCGGGATCACAAGGCACACGTCGTCGAGGGCCTTCTTCGCGCCGAAGGTCCGTGTCAGGTGCTCGATCTCGATGACTGCCTTAGTCGTCCGTTTCAGAAGTTCGCTCACGTATTTCCCGCTTGTA
>JBOGIZ010000418.1:0-5755 GCA_050747805.1 Vicinamibacterales bacterium
ATTTGACATCGTGCAGGATGACGAGCACTTCGCCTTGGCGCATCAGGCCCAGCTCCTGACGCGCGATCGCTTCGATCGTCCGCGGATCCTCGCGAAGACGCCGAATATCGTCCCGCAGCCGCGCGTCTTCGCTGCGTTTCTGATTCAGATCCGCCGAAAGCGCTGCGTACTGCTGCCGCGCCCGCAGCGTGTCCATCAACCCATTGGTGCCGACAAGCGAATCGACCACGAGCACGATCGCCGCAAACGCCAGCGCGTACCTCAGCATCCGGGCCGGCCACGAGGGCACGGGCGCGATCGCCGCGCGCCGGCGGCGGAGCGGCGGTGGATTGTCGGGTGTCTGGGGAGCAGATCCCGGAGAGACGGCCTGAGGCATGCGCGCGAACGTTCCTTTGTACAATAGTTTCGACCGATCGCATCCCGGCCATTAACGAACGGCTTCACATGACGGCGATCTCCGAGTATGTCGTGGTTCTGACGACGCTTTCCGCGGACGGGGATGCAGCCGCGCTCGCCCGGACGCTCGTCACCGAGCGCCTCGCCGCCTGCGTCAATGTGCTTCCGCCGATGGAATCGATCTACCGGTGGGACGGCGACGTGCAGCGCGAGTCCGAACGGCAACTGGTGATCAAAACGCTCCGCGCTCGGACGACGGCCCTCTGGGATCGGCTGTGCGAGCTGCATCCGTACGACACGCCGGAATTCATCGTCCTGCCGATCATTGACGGGAGCGACGCGTATCTGCGCTGGATCGGCGAGGCCGCGAGCGATTCACAGCAGCTGTGACGTCCGCATGCGGGCGCGGTGCCGGATGAACTCGACGAGCATCGGCAGCAGAGAGACGGCGACGATGCCGAGTGTTACCAACGAGAAATGATTCTTGACGGCGGGCACATTCCCGAACACCACGCCGCTCACCAGGCAGAGACCGACCCATCCGAGCGCGCCAAGCGCGTTGTACAAGATGAACGATCCCCAGGTCATGGCGCCGGCGCCTGCGACAAACGGCACGAACGTCCGCACGACGGGGACGAAGCGGCCGAGGACGATCGAGCGGCCCCCGTATCGCTCGAAAAACTCGTGTGCGCGCGCGAGGTGGTCGCGGTTCATCAGCCGCGTAATGAGGGCGCCGTGCTCGGTCGCCGTAAACACCCGTGGCCCGATGGCGCGGCCGGCCGCGTAATTCGTGACGTTTCCCGTGAAGGCCGCCGCCGCAAGCAGCGCGAACGCCAGCCACGGATTCAGCGCGCCGGTCGCCGCCACCGCGCCGGTGGCAAACAACAGCGAATCGCCGGGCAGAAACGGGGTGACGACCAGTCCGGTTTCCGCAAAGATGATCGCGAACAGCAGCCCGTAGACCCAGGATCCGTACGCCGCGATGAATCCCAGCAGATGCGTATCGAAATGGAGGACGAAATCGATCACGCGATCGCCTGCCGCAGGTCTTCAATGAGGTCGTCTTTGTCCTCGATGCCGGCCGAAATCCGCACGAGGCTGTCGGCGAGGCCGATCTCGCGGCGGCGCTCGGGAGGCACCGACGCGTGCGTCATCGAGGCGGGGTGGCAGATGAGCGTCTCGACGCCTCCGAGACTCTCGGCGAGCGACATCAGCCTGACGCGGTTGCACACGTCGCGCGCCGCTTCGAAGGTGCCGAGGTCGAACGAGAGCATCCCGCCAAACCCGCGCATCTGACGCGCGGCGAGCGCGTGCTGGGGATGCGTGGCGAGCCCCGGATAGAGCACGCGCGACACCTTCGGATGCCCGGCCAGAAATTCGGCCAGCGCCAGGCCGTTCGCGTTGTGCTGCGCCATGCGGACGGTCAGCGTCTTGGTGCCGCGCAGGACGAGCCACGCATCGAACGGACCGAGAATCGCGCCGGCGGCGTTCTGAATGAAGCGCAGCCACTCGACGTGTTCGGGTCGCGTCGCGATGACGACGCCGCCGACGCTGTCGCTGTGGCCATTGAGATATTTCGTCGTACTGTGCACGACGAGATCCGCGCCGAGCGCGAGCGGCTGCTGAACCGCCGGACTCGCGAACGTATTGTCGACGGCAAGCGTCACTACGTGCGCGCGCGCGATCGCGGCGACCGCGGCGATGTCCGTGAGCCGCAGCACCGGATTGGTCGGCGTTTCGATGAAGATCAGCTTCGTCGCCGGCCGGATCGCGCGCTCGATTCGCGAGACATCCGATGTGTCGATGTAGCTGAATTCGAGGTTGTACCGCGTCAGCACCTTGTCGAACAACCGGAACGTGCCGCCATAGGTGTTGTCGGTCACGATCACGTGATCGCCCGCTGCGAGCAGGCTCGTGATCGCGCCGATAGCGGCCATGCCGGACGCGAACGCGAACGCCGCCTGGCCGCCTTCGATCGCCGCGATGTTCGCTTCGAGCGCTGCACGCGTGGGATTCTGCGTCCGCGCGTACTCGTAGCCCTTGTGGTGCCCGAGCGATTCCTGCACGTACGTCGACGTCTGAAAGATGGGCGTGATGATCGCGCCCGTCCCGGGATCGGGAACCTGTCCCGCGTGGATGCAGACGGTCGGGAACCGCGCGTGCGGCGGAAGTTTCATGGTCTAATAATCGCACATGGCGCGCGAGCGACTTCCGGATCCGTACTCGACGGGTCGTCGCCGGAGGCCGTCGGCCGCGCCTGCGCCGCTCGCGAGCGGCGCGCTGCGCGAACGGACGCCTTCCGTGCGCGCGCTCCTGCTCGACACCTGGATCGGCCGCCTGTTTCTCGCCGCGGCGGCGGCGAAGATTCTGGCGGCGATCTGGCGTCAGACCGGCGCGCTGCCCGACGCCGCCGCGGTCGTGAGCGCCCTCGCGACGCTTGGCCTCGCGATCGCGTTTGTCTGGTGCGCGTGGCGCATTTTCGTCATGCTCAAACGACGCCTCCTCTGGCGCGTGCGCCGCAAACTGATCCTGTCCTACATCTTCATCGGCGTCATTCCGGCGCTGCTGATTCTGGTCTTCTTTCTGTTCGCGGCGAGCCTCGTGTTCATGAACGTGAGCGCGTATCTGTTCAAAGACGGGTACGAGGGGATCGTCGACGACGCGAGGGTCGGGGCGCAGGCGGCAGCATCAGAGATCGCCCGCAATCCCGCGGCCGCGGCCGATACGATCGACCGCGTGCAGCGGCTGCGCATTACGAAGTATCCGGAGCTATCGGTCGCCTATCTGCCCGCGTCCGGCCGGGCGACACTCGTCGGGCCGTGGCGCGGGATGCCCCCGCCGGCGCTCGTGCCCGCCTGGATCAAGAACGACGGATTCGCGGGATCGATTGGCGCACCCGTGCGCGGCGCGTCCGGCGAAGAGACGCTGGTCATCCGGGCGGTCGCGCGTATTGCCGACGCCGCGGGCGGTGCCGTCGTGGTCGACGTGCCGCTCGACGCCGTCGTCATCAACCGTCTGCACGACACGACCGGCGTCAGTCTCGAGAACGTCTTCTCGATGTCGGGCGGGGCTGCCAGCGGTCCGGCGCTGTCCAGTTCGTCGACGCAGAGCGGAAGCACGCTGCTGTTCGAGAAAAGCCTCGCCGAGCTCGAAGTCTACAACTGGACGACGGGCGAAGTGCACCGCGACACGCTCGCGCTCGCGTATCGCCTGCACGCGCTCTACGCGCATCTGTCCAGTGCGCAGTCCGTGGTCGTGGGCGGAAGCGGCATGCGGCTCGCCGACGCGCTCATGTTCATGCTCGTCGCGATCGGCGTGCTGTTTCTCATCATCGAAGCCGTCGCCCTCGTCATGGGTCTCGCGCTCGCGCGCTCGATCACCAGCTCGGTCCACCAGCTCTTCACCGGCACCGAACGCGTCCGGCAGGGCGATTTCACGACGCGCATTCGCATCGAATCGCGCGACCAGCTCGGCGAACTGGCCGAATCGTTCAATCAGATGACGGGCAGCATCGAGAACCTGCTGCAGACCGCCGCCGAGAAGAAACGCCTCGAAGAAGAGCTGCGCATCGCCCGGCAGATTCAGATGTCGCTCCTGCCGCGCGGCCCGCTCGAATTTCCCGGCGTTGCCATCACGGCGCTGTGCGTGCCCGCGCGCGAAGTCGGCGGCGACTACTACGACTTCTTTCCGCTCGGCGACCGGCAGCTCGGCGTCCTGATTGCAGACGTGTCGGGCAAGGGGACGTCGGCGGCGCTGTATATGGCCGAGCTGAAAGGACTGGTGCTGTCGCTCAGCCAGATCTATCGCTCGCCGCGCCAGTTGCTGATGGAGGTCAACCGCATCATCTCGGAGAATCTCGACACGCGCAGCTTTATCACGATGACCTACGGCGTACTCGACATGACGGAGGGATGGTTCACGTTCGCGCGAGCGGGCCACACCCCGATGCTCTATCTGCCGTCGGACGCCGGCGGCGCGGACGCCGCGCGCATGCTCGCGCCGAGCGGCATCGTCGTCGGTTTGCGCATTCCCGGGGCGACCGAGAAGTTTGCCGAGCTGCTCGAAGAAGACCGCGTGCCGATCCAGCGCGGCGACGTCTTCGTGCTGTACACGGATGGGATCACCGAAGCGATGAACGGCGACAGTGACTTGTTCGGCGACGCGCGGCTCGCGACGCTCGTCTCGGAGCACGGCCACCTCGAAACGGGCGCCCTCCGCGAGCGCATCCTCAGGGAAATCGAGTCGTTCGTCGGCGGCGCCGATCAGCACGACGACATGACGATGATCCTGATCAAAATCGAGGAGACGTCGGCCGCGCGCGCGAAGGTCGCCGTATGAACGATCTCGTCGTCATTTTCCGCACGCCGTCTGAGATTGAAGCGAACGTCGTCCGCGGGCTGCTCGAAACGCACGGCATCCCGTCGGCGCTCCTCAGCGACAACTCCCGGACGGTGTTTCCGGTGGAGCTGAACGACCAGTCGTGGGAGCGCCGCGTCGCGGTGTCGGCCGAGGATGCCGCGGCCGCGCAGAGCATCATCAGCAGCCATCGCGACGACGTGCAGGGCGGGCGCGTCGTGCCGTTTGGTGCGGAGCTTGCGCCGCTCGAACGGCGCATCGGCTATCGCTTTCGGGATCGCGGCCTGCTCGAGCACGCGCTGACGCACCGATCGCGCGTCCACGAAGACGCGAGCGGGGGCGTGTTCGACAATGAGTCGCTCGAATTTCTTGGGGACGCGGTGCTCGGCTTCGTGATTGCCGACACGCTCTTCCGCGAGTTTCCGGGGCACAACGAGGGGCAGAAGTCGAAGCTGCGGGCGTCGCTCGTCTCGTCCGTGTCGTTGGCGCGTCTTGGCGAGCGGCTCGATCTCGGGGACTTCCTGATTCTCGGCCGCGGCGAGGAAAAAACCGGCGGCCGCCACAAACACGCGATCATCGCGGACTGCTACGAGGCGCTGATCGCGGCCGTGTATATCGACGGCGGCATTGACGCCGTTCAGACTTTCATCCAGCACGAGTTCGCGGCGCTCATCGAGGAAGCGAGGCGCGCGGGAGCAGACGCCAGTTTCACCGAGGACTGGAAGTCGGCGCTGCAGGAGTGGCTGCAGTCGCGCGGCCGCGGCCTGCCGGTCTATCGCCTGGCGGGCGAGATTGGCCCCGACCACCGCAAACGCTTCGTGGTCGAGGTCCTCGTGGAAGGAGAGGTGCTCGCGACGGCCGACGGCCGCAGCAAGAAGGAAGCGGCGCAGGCGGCGGCGAAGTCCGCGCTCGAGCGGCTGACGGCGTGATGGGTGTCAATGCCGAATGCTGAATGCTGAATGCCGAACCGAATGGCCAGTGTTGGTTCGACGCAGGGCGAGCG
>JBOGIZ010000419.1:0-2675 GCA_050747805.1 Vicinamibacterales bacterium
GGCATAACGCGCCGGATCGCCCTTGTTCGTGCCGAACTCGTAGAAGTTGTTGTACGTCGTGATCTGCTCGTACGTATTCTCCGGGTCCGACGTAGTCACCATCCGTTTCTTGATGTTGGCGATGGCGGACTGCGGAGTCGTCACGACGGCCCCGGGCTCGGCGGCATCGACCGCGCTTCTACCGCAGGCGGCGAGCGCGCCGCCGGCGACGGCGCCGATCGCGCCCACGCCGAGTTGGATAAATTCGCGTCGGCGCAGGTACCAGCGCTCGTCCGTGATCTCCGACGAGGGGATCTCCCCGCCTGTCCTAATGAGCATGCCGCCTCCGGGTACCTATTATTAACACGCGGCCGGCATCACACATTCCAAAGCGCTCGCCTTCACTGCGGGGACCAAACACATCGCGCGGCGGCCCGGCTAAAATGCCAGGATGTCCGAGGCCCCACCCGACCCGCGCTGGCCGACGCTGCTTTCGCTGTCCGTTCACGAGCTCCGGACGCCGATGACGGTCGTGTCCGGCTACATCCGCATGCTGCTCAAGGATCGCGCCGGTCCGCTGAGCGAGCCTCAGCGAAAACTCCTACAGGAAGCCGAAAAGTCCTGCGGCCGGCTGTCGGAGCTCCTTTCAGAGGCCAGCGACCTGGCGCAGCTCGAGGACGGTCGGGTGGTCGTCGGGCGGCAGCAGGCCGACGTGATCGAGGCGCTGCGGGCGGCGGTCGACCGGCTGCCGCCCCTGAGCGATCGGACCGTCGAGATCCATGTGGACGTCGAGTCCGGCGCGGCGCCGATTCACGGCGATCCCACGCGATTGGCGCAGGCGCTCTCGGCGGTCGTCGCCGCGCTGCGTCGCGAACTGGTCACCGAGGATCCCCTGATCGTGCGCGAACGGAAGCGCCGCATCGACGACCGCGTCGTGTACGAGATCGCCATCGGCGACCCTGCGACGATCGGGGCGTTCGACGAAGCGGAAGGACGGGCGCTGACGGTGTTTGACGAATGGCGCGGCGGCTGCGGACTGAGCCTGCCGGTCGCCCGACGCGTGATTGCGGCGTTGGGCGGGCAGCTGTCCTCGACTCCCGACGGGCGCAAGACTGCCGCGCTGATTCGCTTGCCGGCGCTCTCCTGACTCGTGACTTCCCCACTGTGGGAAACCCTGGCCCGCTTCTGGGCACCTCGGAAGCGCCCGGATCGATACACCGTTCCAGGCGATTGCTCGCGCCGTCGGCCTGGCTCGAAGCGAACGTCCCGGGCGCGCCGCTTGCACCCGAGCCCATCGGCACGATGGCCGAGGTGGCATGACGACGACGACCGCACGACCCGAGGCGATGCAGCAGTGGGAACGGGCCGAGATTGCGCGCAGTTCTCTCGAGGCGACGCTCACGCCGGACGCCGCGCTGCGCGTCGGGCCCAAGACGTTCGCGCGCTACGCTGCGCCGCCCGCCGACACGGCTTTCCCGCTTGAATACTGTTACTACTTGCTCGGGGACGCCTCCGGGCGTCGTGTCGTAGATTTCGGATGCGGGTCCGGCGCGAACACGGCGCTCCTGGCCGGTCGCGGCGCACACGTGTGGGGCATCGATATCTCGGAGGACCTGCTGCGTCTGGGGCAGCGGCGGCTCGCCGTCAGCGGCCGCGCGGGCGGCGCGACCTTCATCGCGGGTTCCGCGCACGACCTGCCGTTCCCCGACGACTCGATCGATGTCGTCTTCGGCATCGCGATCCTGCACCATCTGGATCTCGATCTCGTCTCGCGGGAAGTGCGACGCGTGCTCAGGCCGGGCGGCCGCGCGATCTTTCAGGAGCCCGTCCGCAACTCGCCGGTCGTTCGGTTCGTCCGCTCGCTCATTCCGTATCACGCGCCTGACATCTCGCCGTTCGAACGTCCCCTGACCGACGCCGAGCTTCGGCGATTCGCAGCGGGCTTCCAAGAGTGCTCCGTCCGCGCCTTTGCGCTGCCGCATGTCCAGCTCGGCATCGTCCTTCCGCTCGTCAAGCGATACTGGCGCACGCTGTATGCGGCCGATCGCGTCGCCTTGAGAATAGCGCCGTGGCTCAGGCGCTACGCGTCGGTCCGGGTGATTTCACTCACGAAATAGAAGAGCGAAGCCTTCAGTTGAGTTGAACACGAGTGCAGCGAGCCCGCGAACGGCGCGAGCCCGTGCAGCGGCGACAAGGGCGCGAGCGGAATGGAGCGGCCTGTCTTCGGCCGCGGAATGGAGCGAGCCAGCCGGGGTGCCGGGGTCCCCGGCGATTCAAGAAAGGTGTAAGGGGGTCTGGCGGGGCGAAGCCCCCAGCTAAGTTTCGAAGCGTCCGGCGGCAGATGCGGACGATACGCCGCAGGCTCGCCGGAAGCGCCTCGAAAAGATGCCCGGCTCGGCCGGACCATGATGAGTCGTTACGCTGCGCGTTTCACGGCCGCGGCGAGCCCTATGAGCGCCGTTCCGACAAGCACCATCGCCGCTTCGTCACGCAGACCCGGCATCGGCACGGGCACTTGTTGCACCGCGACCGTTGGCTGATCCGGCGTCTCGGCCGGCGCTGATGACGTCACCGCTGACGCAATCGCCGACAGCGCCAGCATGATCGCCACCGCGAATCCCAGTGAAGCCAACCCCCTCCGCATGGTCATTACGCTCTCCCCTTACTGCATCGTCACGGCTGGGCCGTGACGATGA
>JBOGIZ010000420.1:0-2680 GCA_050747805.1 Vicinamibacterales bacterium
GCCGTGGAGCTGGTGCACGGATCGTCGGCCAGTGCCGATGATTGCGTTCCACGGCACCCTCGATCGGGTCGTTCCATACACGGGCGGGCGATCGCCGATCGCGCCTCGACCGTTCCCGAACGTGCCGATGTGGGCCGCCAACTGGGCGCGACGCAACGCGTGCGCGCCCGACGCGGTCGACACAGCAGTGAATGCGACTGTCGTGCGCCGCGCCTATGGCAAATGCGCAGGCGGAGCGGACGTCGACCTCTACACGATCCTGGGAGGCGGCCACGACTGGCCTGGCGGCGGCGCGCTGCCCGAGTGGTTATGCGGTCCGTTCAGCCGCGGAATCGACGCCACGAGCGTCATGTGGGCGTTCTTCCGCAGGCATCCGCTGGCAGGAAGACCTGCGTTATAGTCAGAGGATTCCAGTGCGCATCGTGCGCACGACTACGCAGTTTCACATTTCGTCGCAGTCGGCTGCCCCCACAGCCGTCAGTTTCAAGGAGTCTTCATATGCGCATACGTCCGTTTGTCGCGGCAATCGCGATGTCGTGCCTCGCCATTGCCCCGTGTGCCATCGCGTCGGCGCAGCAGCGTCCCGGCGCCCCCGGCGGACGACCGGGAGCACCGGGCGCTCAGGGCGAAAATCAGAACCAGAACGAAGAAGGCGTCGAGCCGGTCGAGAACGTCTCGACGACCCAGCACACGATCACGATCGACGGCAAGGCCGTTCCCTACACCGCCCGCGCCGGCACGATGATCATTCGCGACGATGCGGGGAAGCCCAAGGGAACGGTGTTCTACATCGCGTATACCGCCGACAAAGCTGACGCAGCGACGCGGCCTGTGACGTTCTTCTTTAATGGCGGTCCGGGATCGGCGTCGATCTGGCTCGACATGGGCATCATGAGTCCCAGGCATCCGAACATGGGCCCGAACGGAACGGTCCCCGCGCCCCCGTACGATCTCGTCGACAATCCGAACAGCCCGCTCGACGTGACCGATCTCGTGCAAGTCGACGCCATGATGACCGGCTACTCGAGGCCCGGGGTCGGCGTGAAGGCCTCCGACTTCACCGGCGCGCAGAATGACATCAAAATGTTCGGCCAGTTCATCCGCAACTATCTCGACAAGTACGATCGCTGGGCATCGCCGAAGTATCTGTTCGGCGAAAGCTACGGCACGTTCCGCTCGGCCGGTCTCGCGTCGGAGCTCCAGGCAAACGAAGGCATCGAGCTGAACGGCATCATGCTGCTCGGGACCGTGCTCGATTTCCAGCTCATCTCGCCATCATCGACCAACGACATCGGCTACGCGACGTTCCTGCCAACCTATACGGCGTCGGCGTGGTACCACAAGAAATTGCCGGCGGCCCTTCAGGGGCAGTCGCTCAAGCAGGTCGTAGACCAGTCGCGGCAGTACGCGTTCGGCGACTACCTGACGGCGCTCGCGAAGGGCAACGCGCTGACACAGCCTGAACGGACGGCCGTCGCGCAAAAGCTCGCGCAGCTGACGGGGCTCTCGCCGCAGTTCATCCTGGACACGAACCTTCGCATCGACGCGGGCATGTTCCGCACCGAGCTTCTGCGGGACGAGCGACTGATGCTTGGACGCTACGATACGCGGCTGACCGGCATCAACGGCAATCCGGCCAGCCAGCGGCAGGACTACGATCCGTCGGATGTCGCGCCGTCGAGCGCGTTCATGTCGGCGTTCATGCGCTACCTGCACGAGGACCTGAAGTACACGAGCGACCTGCAGTACTACCTGGGCGGACACACCGGCCGATGGGACTACACGGGCGTAAACGCGGGATTCGGCGGCGGCTATCCCAGCGAGTCCGAATCGCTCCGTCTCGCCATGGCGAAGGATCCCTACCTGCACGTAATGGTCGGAGCGGGTTACTACGACACCGCCACGCCGTTCGCGAACGCCGAGTACACCTTCTCGCACTTCGGCTTCGATAAGACCTACACCGATCGCGTGCAGTTCAAGTACTTCGAGAGCGGCCACATGGCGTACTTGAACCAGGCATCCGCGAAGCAGCTGAAGGCGGACATCGCGAGCTTCATCAACGGCACGGAACGCGCGCCGGAGTTGGAGCCGCGCGCGGCGGGGCGTAAGTAGACACGGCCGGCCTCCCATTCCCTCGGCCCACGTCGACACGACCGCCTGATGCGGGAGATCAGGAGGCCAGTAGATCAGGCGGTCAAAGGGCCGCGGCGCGCGCGAGCCACGCCACCTGCGTGATCACTCCATTCGGAGCACGCGCGTCACGTCCAATCGCGACACGCGGTAGGTCGGCACCAAGGCGGCCACGAGGACAACGCCCGTCACTTGCAAACGGTGCCGGTCGAGTTGATCGTCCAGGTGACGGTGTGGATGGGAGCCCCCGCGAGATAGGCCTCGGAAAGCAGGATGCCATTCGTGTCGTAGGTCAATCGGACGGTCAAGGGGGCGCCGTTGGAAGTCGTCGTGGAGAGGTCAGTCGTGGCCCCGCTGTCGTAGACGTCCGTAAACGACGCGCCTCCCGCAATGGTCCCTGCGGTGGGACGGCCGGCGCTGTCCCAAGCCGTGTAGGTGGTCGTCTGGCCGTTCTGGACCACCTGGATGAGCCGTCGTTGTCCATCGTACGTGTAGTTGCTCGTGACGATCGCTGATCCTCCGCCGCAGGCGCTGGTCATCGTTTGAGTTC
>JBOGIZ010000421.1:0-6466 GCA_050747805.1 Vicinamibacterales bacterium
GGCTCGGACTGCTCGCCACCGATGTGCCCGAAGAGTACGGCGGCCTCGCGCTCGACAAGGTCTCGTCCGTGATCGTCGGAGAAGCCGTCGGTCGGTGCGCATCATTTGCGACGACGTTCGGCGCGCAGACCGGCCTCGCGATCACCCCGCTGCTCTGCTTCGGAACCGAAGAGCAGAAGCAGAAGTACCTGCCGCGGCTCGTCTCGGGCGACATCATCGGCGCCTACGCGCTCAGTGAATCGGGGTCGGGATCCGACGCGCTCGGCGCCCGCGCGCGCGCGGCACGGCGGCCGGACGGCGGCTTCGTGCTCAACGGCGAGAAGATGTGGATCACCAACGGCGGCTTCGCGGACCTGTTCATCGTGTTCGCGAAGCTCGACGGCGAACAGTTCACGGCGTTCATCGTCGAACGCGACTTCCCCGGCGTCGCCAGCGGAAAGGAAGAGCACAAGCTCGGACTGCTCGGATCGTAGACGACCCCGCTCGTTCTGCAGGACGCGCAGGTGCCGGCCGCCAATCTGCTCGGCGAGATCGGCAAGGGACACAAGATCGCGTTCAACACGCTCAACTACGGACGGCTGAAGCTCGGCGCGATGTGCAGCGGCGGCGCGCGTATCGCGATCGAGGAAGCGGCGCGGTACGCGACCGAGCGGAAGCAGTTCGGCCGATCCATCGCGAGCTTCGGGGCGATCCGCCAGAAGCTTGGCGAAATGATCGCGCGTCAGTACGCCGTCGAGGCGATGCTGTACCGCACGACCGGCGCCATCGACGCGATGCTCGCGGGGCGCCACGATCCGCAGCGGATTCTGGAGACGCTCGAAGAATTCGCCATCGAATCCAGCATCCTCAAGGTCGCGGCGAGCGAGGCCGTTGATTTCATTCTGGACGAGAACGTACAGATCCACGGCGGCAACGGCTTCGTCCGCGACTATCCCGCCGAGCGCCGGTACCGCGACGCGCGGGTGAATCGCATTTTCGAGGGCACGAACGAAATCAACCGGCTGCTCATCCCAGGACTGCTCCTGCGGCGCGGCGTTGCGGGCTCGGCGGCCGATGCCGACGCCTTCGCGTCGCCGCAGGACCGGGATCTGGGGGGGGCGCGCGCGGCGAGTGTCGCCGGCATCAAGCGCGCCGCGCTCACGGTTCTCGCGACGGCGGCAGCACGATTCGGCGGCACGCTGAACGACGAGCAGGAGGTGCTGCTCGCCGCGGCGGACATGGTCATCGAGGCATTCGCCTCCGAAAGCGCGATTCTGCGCGCGCGGCAGTCAGGCGACCCTCTGCATGCGGCTGCAGCGCAGCTCTACGTCAGCGGCGCGGCCGCCCGCGCGGACCACGCAGCCGCGACGGCGCTACCGGGCATCCTGCAGGGAGATGCGCTCGATCGGCAAGCCGCGGCCGTTCGCAGCATGGTCGCGCGGCCGCCTATCAATACCATCGCGCTCGGACGCGAGCTCGCCGACGCCGCCGTGCTGCGCCGGACATATCCGTTTTAGGTATGTGCGGCACCGACAGTCGGCATCGTCGTGCGCGCGCAGGATGGTGCTGTCTGGCGGTCGCCGTCGTCATGGGCGCATGCGCGGCGAAGCCCCTCCCCTACCCACAGCAGATTGCCGAGTGGCACCAGCAAAAAGACCGGTTCATGCGCGAATCGCCGCAGTCGCCGGTGCCGCCCGACAAGCGTGCCTCGTTCCCTTCGCTCGTGTATTTCCCGACGGATCCCTCATACCGAGTGCCGGCCGTTCTCGAGACGGCCGCGCCGGGACCCGCGGTTGAGATGCCGACGTCGACCGGTGAAAAGCGTCAGATGCGGCGCGTTGGAACGCTGGCCTTCACGATTCAGGGCCGCGCGTTGACGCTCGGCGCGTTCATCGAGGCGGATCAGAACGACACGGAGCATCTCTTCGTGCCGTTTCGCGATCTGACCAACGGCACGGAGACGTACTCGGGCGGCCGCTATCTCGATCTCGAGCGAACCGCGACCGGCATCTACGATCTGGATTTCAATCGCGCGTACGATCCCTTCTGCTTCTACAACTCCACGTACGACTGCCCGTATCCGCCGCCCGAAAATCGACTGACCGTTCCGATCCGCGCCGGCGAGCGCCTGCCGAAACCGTATCGATGACGATTCAGGCTGTCGTCTTCGATTTCGACGGCGTCCTCGCCGATTCCGAGCCGCTGCACTTGCGCGTGTATCAGGAGCTGTTCGCGGAGAGCGGCATTCGGCTGACACCGGAGGTGTACTGCGAGCGCTACCTCGGCCTCGACGACGAAGGCGTTTTCAGTCGTGTCGCGATGGACTACGGCCTGATGCTGGGCGACGAGGAAATCGAGCTGTTGATCAAGGAAAAGGCGCGGCGATTCGAGCGGCTCGGAACGGACGCCAACGTGGTGTATCCCTCGACGGTTCCGTGCGTCCGGCGGCTCGAGCGCGTGTGGCCGCTCGGCATCGCCTCGGGCGCGCTCCGCCAGGACATCGAGCTGATCCTCCGCAGCGCGCGCGTGCTCGAGTCCTTCCGCTTCATCGTCGCCGCGGGCGATACGGAGCGGAGCAA
This sequence comes from Vicinamibacterales bacterium, assembly GCA_050747805.1. GTDB lineage: Bacteria > Acidobacteriota > Vicinamibacteria > Vicinamibacterales > 2-12-FULL-66-21 > JAICSD01. The sequence goes on from JBOGIZ010000421.1 coordinate 2,559, forward strand.
GCCATTCCCGGATCCGTATCTGCGCGCGGCGGAGCTGCACGGTCTTCCGCCGGAGGCGTGCGCGGCGATCGAGGACTCGCGCTGGGGCCTGCGGTCGGCAGCCGCCGCTGGGCTTCGAACGATCGGCGTCGCCACGACGTATCCGCGCGAAGAGCTCCGGGAAGCGGACGTCGTCGTCGGTTCGCTCGACGAGGTCACGGCCGACCTAGTACGCGGGCTGGACCGTGATTAGAAGATAGAAGACAGGAGGTAGGAGACAGGAGCTGCGAGTTTCTGAGGTGGGCCGGTTGGCTAATCTTCAGCGCTGACGGAGCGTTTCGCGGAGGGATCCCTCGGAGCCCGCCGGGGAAGCGTCAGACGGAAAAACGCTCTGAAGCGGCCCGAAATCCGCACGGGGTGTACCACGCGAGGACTTCGGGGCCCCGTGCCGCCGCCGACAAGTCCGCGGCAGAGCGTTTTTCCGGCGCGCGGAGCGGGATCCCGGAGCGAAATGCTCCGGCGGCGCGGCTACGCGCTAACGAGATACGTTGGGAGTTGAGACGTTGGGAGTTAAGATTCGTCAGTGCCGCTGTCGCTTCACGCGCGCCTTCCGCGCATTGCGGAAGAACTGCTGCGATCGATCAACGAGCCGGGGGAATCGCTCGCACCGGCCGCGCTCGCGATCTCGCGCGTCGAATACCCCGCGCTCGACGCCGGGCCGTATCTGCAGCGGCTCGATCGGATGGGTGAAGCGGCCGGCGGTCGGCTGCAGCGCCACACGTCGGCCGGCGATCCCCTGGCGCAGATCGCACTGCTGAACGCGTACCTGTACGAAGAACTGGGGTTCAGCGGCAACCGCGAGCAGTACGACGACCCTCGCAACAGCTTTCTGAACGAGGTGCTGGATCGCCGCACGGGCATTCCGATCAGCCTTGCGGTGATCTATCTGGAAGTCGGACGCCGCGCGGGCCTGCGGCTCGAAGGGGTGAATTTCCCCGGACACTTTCTCGTCCGGGCGGACGACGACCTGATCATCGATCCGTTCCATTCGGGCGCGCTGCTCTCCGAGATCGACTGCCGCCGCATGCTGCGCCAGCATCTGGGCGTCGAGGCCGCCTTCGATCGCGGCCTGCTCGCGACCGCGACGCGGCAGCACATCGTCATCCGGATGCTCGTCAACCTGAAACGCCTTTATGTCCGCATGCGATCGTTTCCACAGGCGCGGGCGACGGCGGATTTGCTTCTGGCCGTCGATCCCTCCGCGCTCACGGAACTGCGGGACCGCGGCCTATTGGCCTATCACATGGAGGACTTCGCCTCGGCGCTGCGCGATCTCGAAGCCTACCTGCGCATGATGCCGCGAAGCGACGTAGCCGCAGACAGCGGGCCGACCGAAGGCGCGGAAGGCGACAGCGAATCGGTCTCCGAATCCGCGCAAATCTGGGAGCACGTGAAGATGCTCCGCAGGCGGGTAGCGGGCTTTAATTAGTGGAGCGTCGGCGCAGCGTGTAAAGCGCGGTGCGGTTCCTGACGCGAACACTCAAGCCCCGCCGCTTTGCGGCGGGGACCCCGTTTCGTGCTCGGCGCCAAAGGCGCTTGTCACGGGAGCGGCGCCTGCGGCGCGAAGTGGGGCACCGTTCGCGCCACCCGCCTGAGCGCTTTACCTGCCACTGCCCTGTGACACAGGATTCCGCCGCCGGACTACAGGCTTCTGAAAGGCGTGCTCAAACGGCGGCGGCCGACACGCGCAGCGTGTCCTGGTGCGCGAGAAACCACTCATACGTGGACGCGATGCCGTCGCGCAGCCCGGTGCGGTGCCGCCAGCCAAGCGCGTGTAGGCGGGAGACGTCGAGGAGCTTGCGTGGCATGCCGTCCGGTTTGCTGGCGTCGAACACAAGAGACGCCTGGGGATAGACAATCTCTCGCACGACGTCGGCCAGCTGCCGGATGCTGAGATCGTCACCGGTACCGACGTTGATGTGCCCCGCGCCGTCGTAGTGCTCCATGAGAAACAGGCACGCATCGGCGAGATCGTCGACGTGCAGGAACTCGCGCCGCGGCGAGCCGGTGCCCCAGATCACGACGGTCGGAGACCCGGCGAGCTTTGCCTCGTGGAACTTGCGCAGCATCGCCGGCAGCACGTGAGAGCTCGCGAGGTCGAAGTTGTCGTTCGGCCCGTACAGATTGGTCGGCATTGCCGAAATGAAATCATCGTTGTACTGCGTCCGGTACGCCTGACACAGCTTGATGCCGGCGATCTTTGCAATCGCGTACGGCTCGTTCGTCGGCTCGAGCGCGCCGGTCAGCAGCTGCTCCTCCGTCATCGGCTGGGCGCAGTGGCGCGGATAGATGCACGAGCTGCCGAGGTACAGAAGCTTCTGCACGCCATACAGGTGCGCCGCATGCACGACTGTCGCGTGAATGAGCATGTTGTCGTAGATGAAGTCCGCCGGCCGCGTCGAATTCGCGAGAATCCCGCCGACGGTGCCGGCGACGAGATAAACCTGCTCCGGCCGGTTCGCCTTGAACCAATAATTCACGGCCGCCTGATCGCGGAGATCGACCTGCTCGCGCGTCGCCGTCAGGATGTGCCGTTCACCTGCGGCCTCCAGCCGCCGGACGATGGCCGAGCCGACGAGCCCTCGGTGCCCCGCGACGAACACGCGGCGACCCGACGTCATTGATGCGCGATCTCGTCGTAGAGAAACGCCGACGCGATAATGCCGCCGTGGAAGTTGCCCAGATCGAGCTTCTCGTTCGGCGCGTGCGCGTTCTCGTCGGGAAGTCCGACGCCGAACAGCACGGATGGCAGTCCGAGAATCTCCTGGAACGTCGCGACGACGGGAATCGAACCGCCCTCGCGGTTGAACACCGGTTCACGGCCGAACCCCTTGTGAATCGCGCGGCCGGCGGCCTGCACGTACTTGTTGTCGAAGTCCGTCATCCACGGCTTGCCGCCGTGCATGCGCGTGACCGTCGCGGCAACGCTCTTCGGCGCCACCTTGCGGACGTAGTCCTCGAAGAGCTTCGCGATCGTGTCGGGATCCTGATTCGGGACGAGGCGCATGCTGACCTTTGCCATCGCGACGGCGGGAATGACCGTCTTGGCCCCCTCGCCCGTGAAGCCTGACAGCAGGCCGTTCACCTCAAACGTGGGGCGCGCCCACACGCGCTCGAGCGTCGAGTAGCCGGTCTCACCCCAAAGCTTCGGCGCGCCGAGATCTTTCGCGTAACGCTTCTCGTTGAACGGCAGCTTCCGCCATTCGGCGCGCTCTTCCTCGCGCAGCTCCCGCACATCGTCGTAGAAGCCGGGAATCTTGATCCGGCCGCTGCGATCCTTCATTTGCGCGAGCATCGTCGCCATCACGAACGCCGGATTCGCGACCGCGCCGCCGAACGAGCCCGAGTGCAGATCGGACTTCGTGCCGCGCAGATCGATCTGGCAGTAGACGAGGCCACGGAGCCCGTAGCAAATCGAGGGCACGCCGCGATCGAACATCGGCGAATCAGAGATGACGACCACGTCGGCTTTCAATTCGTCTTTGTGATTCTTCACGAAGTTGTCGAGATTCGCCGAGCCGACTTCTTCTTCCCCTTCGAGAATGACCTTGATGTTCACGGGCAGTCGGCCGTTCTGCTTCAAGTGCGCTTCGATCGCCTTGAAGTGCATGAAGACCTGCCCTTTGTCGTCGGCCGCGCCGCGCGCGTAGAGCTCGCCGTCGCGCACGGTGGCGTCGAACGGCGGCGACTCCCAGAGGTCGATCGGATCGACCGGCTGCACGTCGTAATGGCCGTAGAAGAGGATCGTGGGGGCGCCGGCCGCTCCGAGCCAGTCGCCGTAGACGACCGGATTGCCCGGCGTGTCGATCAGCTTCACGTTCTGCAGGCCGATACGGCGCATTTCGTCGGCGCACCAGTCGGCGCAGCGC
>JBOGIZ010000422.1:0-2349 GCA_050747805.1 Vicinamibacterales bacterium
ATTCTGGCCCCCGTGGGCAGCAGCCGCATGTTCTGGCCACGCGGCGAGGAAGCCGCCGCGCGGATCGCCGGCGCCGCGGGGACGATCTACACGCTCTCGACGCTGTCGGGATGTCTGCTCGAAGACGTCCGCAACGCCACCTCAGGACCAGCCTGGTATCAGCTGTATCTGTGCGGCGGCCGCGACGTCGCCGGCGCTGCGATCGCGCGCGCGCACAAAGCAGGATACTCGGCGCTCGTCGTCACCATCGACACGCCCGTCGCGGGTCTTCGTGAGCGTGACGTCAGAAACGGTGCGAAGGAGCTGTCGTCGGGCAGCATCATGCACAAGCTGCCGTACCTGTCGCAGATCGCCGCGCGGCCGGCATGGCTCGCGGCCTTTCTCCGCGACGGCGGCATGATGAAATTTCCCAACATTCAGCTTCCCACTGGACCGATGCCGTACGCCGACGTGGCTGCGGCCCTCGAACAATCCACCGTGACGTGGCGCGATCTCGACTGGATCCGTCAGGCGTGGGACCGCCCGATCGTCATCAAAGGCGTGCACACGGCCGACGATGCGCGTCGCGCCGTGGACGGAGGCGCGGCGGCAGTCGTCGTCTCCAACCACGGCGGGCGGCAGCTCGATGGCGTCCGCGCGACGATTCGCGTGCTGCCGGAGGTTGTCGCCGCGGTCGGCGATCGCGTCGAGGTGCTGCTCGACGGCGGCATCCGCCGCGGCAGCGACATCGTCAAGGCGCGCTGTCTCGGGGCGCGCGCCGTGCTGATCGGCCGCGCCTACGCGTACGGCCTGGGCGCCGCTGGACCGGCGGGCGTGCAGCGCGCCATCGACATCCTGCGCGCCGATCTGGTGAGGACACTGAAGCTGCTGGGATGCCCGTCTGCACGGGAGCTGGACCGCTCGTACGTCGACGTCGTCGGCTGATTCGAGCGCACGGCGGTCAGCGAGCGTGGGAATGCGATGCCGCGATGCCGAACCGGCGGGCGGTGTCGCCTTCGAAGTCGAACTCGATCAGCACCGCTGGCTCGCTGCCAATCACCCAGCCTTCGTGTCCCGGCTCGATCGCGACGGCCTGCGGGGCGGTGAATTCGACGGTGCAGCCGTCCTTGTAGCGCACGCCGATCCGGCCGCGCACGATGAATCCGACGTGCGCGTGCATGCAGACGTCGGTGCCGACGATCGCTTTCATCCGATCGGACCAGCGGAATCCCGGCTCGTAGATGACGCGCTTCACGCGGCCGTCTCCGACCGGCACGATGTCGAGCTGCACGCCCGCGATGTCGCGGTGGGTTGCGCCGGGAACAGGCGCGAGCAAAGGGTCGGTCATCATCCGCTCACTTTACTCCGGCGCCTGCTTTGGCGCACTGAAAAGGTTCGCCGAACGAGGGTCGGGGAAGGTCAGCGCGCGGCCTCGACGACCACCGCCGTGCCGTAGGCCAGCACTTCGGTGACGCCCGGCGCGACTTCGTTTGCGTCGTAGCGCATGGCGATGATCGCGTTCGCGCCGGCTTCGGTCGCATGCTCGATGAGCAGCTGAAACGCATCGTCGCGCGCGCGCTCGCACAACTGCGTATAGAGCGTGATGTTTCCGCCGAGAAGCGTCTGGAGCGACGCGCCGATCGACCCCACGACGCTGCGGGATCGCACGACGATGCCGCGGCGGATGCCGAGATTTCGCGTCACACGATATCCGGGTAGATCGTTCGCGGTCGTAACTTGCTGTGGATTCAAAGACGGCACGGCAGCACCTCCGTCGCGCGATGGAATGCGCGACGAGGCCACTGTACCGTACCGGTGTTCGCGTGATGCAGCTCGGCGCGAACGTCAGCCGTCGATCGCGTCCTGGACGGAGAAGTACACCCGCAAGCCTCGCGCGCGGGCCGCCGCAACGACGGCGTCTGCGGCATGCGAGTCCCCCTCGGCGCGCAGCACGGCATCGCAGCGCCAGAGCAGCCGCTCCGCGATTGGATGCACGAAGGTCTCGGCCGTGTCCTGGCGCGATGCGGCATCCGGCCGCGTGATCGCGATGAGCGGAAATGCGAGCCACTCGCTCATCATCGGGACGTGGCCCGCCTCGAACAGCGCCACGGCGGCTTCATCGGTCGCCTGCGCGTCGGCGCCGGCGATCAGGATCATGCGTTGCTCGACGGGCTGCAAGCCGGCGTACGCATTCGACGCAATCGGCTGCAGACACGATAAGGCTTCGGCTTCCACGTTGTACACCCCCACGCTTCAGCCGGTGTGCAATGGACATACCGGGGAGGTGCTCGTACGGCCGATCCTTACGGGAGAAGCGTTTACAGGCACGTGCAGGCGATCGAGGTGACGTAGCTTGTCACCGCGACCGCC
>JBOGIZ010000423.1:0-3254 GCA_050747805.1 Vicinamibacterales bacterium
CGGCTTCGCCCGGCTCCCTCCGCTCCGCTGGCTCGTTCGCGGCGCTCACTCGCGTGTCTTAACCGACTTCGCCCCTCGGACACCGATCCTTCCCGGCTGGCAAGGGACTCGCATCGTGTCGGGACGATGCGGGCCCTTCTTGCCGCGGCGGCATGCTGCGCGTCGATCTCTGCCGTTCTCGGCGCCCAGCGGCGCACAGTGCAGCAGCCGGCGACTGATGTGTTCGACGGCACCACAGCGGTCGAGCTGACGCTGACGGCTCCCCTTCGCGAGCTCTTTACGAAGAGCGAACACGACCAGAAGTACTTCGTCACCGGATCGGTCGCGTACCGCGATGCCGCCGCCGTCGACACCACGATCGACAACGTGGATGTGGAGGTGCGCGGGCACACCAGCCAGAAGGAATGCTCGTTTCCCAAGCTGAAGATCGATTTTCACAAAGGCGCCCGCATTCCGGCGCCGTTCACAGGGTTGAGCGGCTTCAAGATCGGCACGCACTGCGGCGAGAACCCCGCCGGCGCGAAGACGTCCAAATTCGGCCGCCTGGGCAACGAGACATCGCCTCTGAGGGAGGCGCTCGCGTATCGCCTGCTCGAGACGGCTGGCGTGCCGACTCTTCGCACCCGGCCCGCGCGCATCACCTACATCGATTCGTCGGAGGGCGCCCGCCGTTCCGCGCCGCTCGTGAGAGACGCGATTCTGATCGAAGACGAGGGCACCGTGCGCCAGCGCCTTGGTGAACCGCAGGTGTCACTCGAGGCGTTCGGGAACGTCCAGAGCCGCGACGCGGCGTCCGATGCGCTGCGGATTGCCTTCGGCGAGGCGATGATCGGCAACTTCGACTGGTGCCTCCGCTTCTTCCCGGGCGACCTGTACCGTTGCGACGATTCCAAGCCCCTGTGGAACATCGATGCCTTCTCGCGGTCGAGCGGCGGCACAGCGCTGATCGCGAACGACTTCGATCTTGCCGGGATCGTCGTCGGCCGGCACTCGTGGTTCGAGAAGGTCTACAACCCCGGCTTCGTGCCGTCGCGGTCGCCGATGGAGATCGAGGTGCTCAGTCAGGTGCAGCGGACGCGTTCGCTCTTCGATCGCGCGACGCTCGACGCCGAGCGGCGGCGCCTGATCGACCGGCGTCAGGCGGTGTTCGCAGCGATCGATGAGGCCAAGATCGACGCGCAGGGCCGCGATCTCGCGCGCGCGTTCGTCAGCACCTTCTATGGCGACATCGGCGACGACCGCGCGTTCTACCGGCCGGTGGTGGTGAAACTGAACGTGCAGGTGTACGCCGATCCGTCGCGGGCGCGCGAGGCGTGCGGACCGCGCGACGTGATCCCGGTTGGAACCCCCGTCAACGAAGTCCAGCACAGCGGATCAATGACCCAGGTCGTCGTCCTCGACGCGCTCTGGCGCTGGGCGCCTCCCCGTCAATGCACAGCCGTGCGAACCGGACCGGTCTGGATCTCGTCTGACGCTATCAGCGCCGACTATCCGCGCCGATAAGATAAAGAACCCTTTTGCACGAACGGGTGTCCAACTGAATCCGGACACCCAACGTCTAACCGTCCGGTGCGCTGAAAGCCTGGGAGGATCGCAATGCGCCGACTGAATGGGCTGGCCGCGGTGTGTGCGCTTTCGGTCATTTTCGCCGCACCGGCGGCCCAACCGGTTCGCGCAGCGGGCCAGGCGCCGGTCGCATCCACGTCAACAAAGCCGGTCGGATCCACGTCAGTAAAGAGGGATGCCGCGGCTGTGCTCGCCGCCGCGCGTCAGGCGCTCGGCGGAGATGCGAAACTGAACGGCGTCACAACGCTCATCGCCAGCGGCCGCACCCGTCAGGTCCGCGGCGAAAATCTCGTTCCGATCGAATTCGAGATCTCGATCGAACTGCCCGACAAGTATCTCCGCCGCGACGAAATTCCGGCCCAAGACAGCGGACCGAACGCATCGGGGTTCAACGGCGACGACTTGGTGCAGGATCCACCCCCGCCGCCGATGCCCGTCGCGCCGGCCGGACGGGCGGATGCCCGAGGCGCAGGCCCTGGCGGACTGCCCCGCAATCCGGCCGCCGCGCGCGTCGTCGGCCTGAAGCAGGATTTCGCGCGGCTGATGCTCGGCCTGTTCGCCTCGTCATTCAGCGGCTATCCGCTGACGTTCACATACGCGGCGGAAGCGGAAGCGCCACAGGGGACCGCTGATGTGCTCGACGTAAAGGGACCCAACAACTTCGCGATGCGGTTCTTCATCGCGACCGACACGCACCTGCCGATCATGGTCTCGTGGCGACCGTCCACCCCCGCCCGGGGCGGCCCGGGACGAATCATGATGGCGCCTGGCACTCCGCCAGCCGGACCGCCGGCCCCCGCAGCCGCTCCTCCAGAGAATCGACTCTACTTCGCGGAGTACCGCGACGTGGACGGCCTTCAGTTCCCCTTCCGTCTACGGCGCGCGGTGGGCGCCGACACCGTCGAGGAAACCACGTTCGATCGCTTCCGTGTGAACGCCAAGATCGATCCGAAGAAGTTCGAGGTGCGCAAGTGATGTCAACCCTGCTGGCCGCGGTTCTCTCGGCCTCTCTGGCCCAGGCGCTGCCGCCGCCACCGCCACCGGGGCTGCAGGTGCAGGCGCCGGCGGCGCAGCCGTCCGAACGCAATGCGCGCGCGACGGTCACCGTCGTCGATCAAACCGGCGCGGTCATTCCGGATGCCAGCGTCACGATCGTCGGCGTTGATAACCCAACGATCGCGCCGGCGGCGGTGAAGACCGACGATAAAGGCGTTGCCACACTGAGCGGACTCGCCCCAGGCCGGTACACGCTCTCGGCCGAATTTCCCGGATTCGAGAAGAGGCAGCTTCAGGGCGTGCGCCTCAAGCCTGGCGACAACAAGCACGCGATCGTTTTGACGATCGAGGGCCTGAAGGACACCGTCACCGTCGCGCGCGACAAGCAGGAAGCGGCGGCCGATCGCAAGACGACGTTCGGCACCGCATTGACGCGCGAGCAGATCGACGCGCTCTCGGACGATCCGAACGAGATGCAGCAGCAGCTGATGGACATGGCCGGCGGTGACGCCGTCATCCGCGTCGACAGCTTCGAGGGCTCGCAGCTCCCGCTGAAGTCGCAGATCAAGTCGATCCACATCACGCGCGACGCCTTCGCGGCGGAAAACCACTACGCGGGCGGCATCTTCATCGACATCATCACGCAGCCGGGTCTCGGGCCGATCCGCACGAACATGAGCGCGCGGCTGCGC
>JBOGIZ010000424.1:0-4303 GCA_050747805.1 Vicinamibacterales bacterium
GGAGATGGGGAAGAAGCGCTCGCGCGCGTCGGCGAGCGGACCTACGACGTGATCATTTGCGACTTGAAGATGCCGCGCGTCGACGGCGCGGCGTTCTACCGCACGCTCGCGCGTGATCAGCCGGAGGCCGCGCGGCGAATCGTCTTCGTCACCGGTGACGTCGCAGGCACCGACGCGGAGCGTTTTCTCGACGAGACAGGCTGCCGCTGGCTCGCCAAGCCGTTTCGCCTGAAAGATCTGCTCCGCGCCGCCCGCGACGTCGTCGCCTGACGAATTTCAGGCGCGGGGACGCGGCGCGAGGCGCGGCGCGCGGCGGATGGCATACGCCAGCGACGCCAGAGCCCACGCGACAGCCCAGATGACGACGACCATGGACGTCATCTGGCGATCGCCGCCGGCACGGCCGCGACGTGGCGGCGCGTACGAGGCGCGGCAGGTTTGGTGGCGGCCTTCTTGTACGGCAACACCACCGCCGGCATCGGCGTCCGGGCAGCCGGCTCGCCCGCGTCGGTGCGCGTCATCCGGGCGCGCGTCATGGTCTGCTGGAACTCCAGGATCGCGGGCCGAAGCACTCGAACGGCGTCCGCGGCCGTGCAGTCGGCGCCGAGGGTCTTGCGCAGCCGCTGGACCGCGCGCGCGTGGAGCTGCGAGACGCGTGACTCGTTGACGCCGATCTCTGCGCCAATCTGCTTCATTGTGGCCTCGGCGTAGTAGTAGAGGCCGATCACTTTGCGTTCGCGAGGCGGAAGCGACGCGATGGCGGCGCGGACCCGGTTGCGCACCTCGACATCTTCGTACGCGCGGTCCGGTGACGGCGGTTCGGACGGCACGAGCGCCGGCGGAAGCGTTGAGCCGTCGAGGTTGTCGCCGGCGGACAGCGGCGACGTGGACTCGATCGTGTTGATGCGCACGATCGTGCGGCCGAGGCGCGCCTCGTCGGAACCGACGCGCGCCGCAAGGTCAGCAAGCGACGGCTCGGAGCCGAGCTCCCGGCGCAGCTCTTCGCGCGCCGCTTCGAGCTCGCGTCGCTGGCGGCGGACGCCGCGGGGCCAGGCGTCGCGGCGGAGCGCGTCGATCATCGCGCCGCGCACGCGCCGTTCGGCGAACGTTTCGAATTTGATGCCGCGCGCTTCATCGAATCGATACGCCGCGTCAATCAAGCCGAGCATTCCATCCTGAACGAGATCGCCGAGCTCGATCGAGTGCGGCATCGACGAGGCGACGCGGCGAGCGAGCGTCTCGACGAACGGAACGCTCGCGGCAATCCGTTCGCGCTGGCGAGCGACAAGTGGCTGACGTTGCATGTCGATGGCTCCTTGGTGGCCTCGGCCGACCGATATCGGCGGGCGGAGGCGGGGTGCCCTAGCGCAACGGCACTGCCAGGTAAAAAGCGAAGCAAAGGCGAACCAGATCGCCAAAGTGTTTCGCCTCGTAACCCACTTGTGCAAAATGATTTAGCGATGTGATGTGGCGTGCAACCTCGGACAGGCGCGCTTCGTGACTGCCAATAAGTTGACGGCGGCGGAGCCTCTAACCGCCAACGTCATGACACACCGTAAAGGCATGAGGCCTCGGCGTGGAGGGCTTGAAGAGGAATCGTGGGAGCGGATCAGGCGCCGGACGATCGCGTGCGGAGGCGAATTTCGCGAGCGGTAGCCATCGCGTCGAGGGCGCCAGCCACGACTTGCGCGGCGCGGGCGCGGCTCATGTCGTCGGTTGATTTGGCCTCGAGCAGTTCGGCGTTGGCCAGAATGATTCCCAGCTGGTTGTTGAGGCGGTGAAAGAGAAGCCCGAGATCGCCGGTCTCGCCGCCGGTCGAGCATGAACGATTGTCGGCGGCCGTCATCATGAGGCTTCTTTGCGCGTCAGTTCTCCAGACCGGGCGGGATCACGCCAGAGCGTGTCCACGAAAATGCGAACCGAGCCGCCGGCGGTACGGATGTATTCGACCTTGCCGCTGGCGATCCAGTTGTAGATCGTGCGGCGGCTCACGCCCACCAGCTCGCACGCCTTCATGATTGAAATCGTCTTACGGTCCATTTATTTTTCGAGGGGCGTCGCCCCTCGAACTCCCCTACACGCTCGCTCGCGCGCCGCTTCGCCGGCCCGCTCCGCTCGCGTGCGCGTTCAAGGAGGATTATCGGAGGGGCCGTGACAGGCCTGTAGGGTTGCGGCAGGCTCGTGCGTTGACCCGGGGCAGTTGGGGTGTCAAAATACCGGCGCGCGACTAAATGGCTGAAAACGCGAAGCATCTGCTGCTCGTGGACGACGAGACGGCGCTCCGGGAAGCGATCGCCGAGCGCCTGACAGACCATGGGTTTCAGGTCGCGCAGGCCGGGAGCGGCGAGGAAGCCCTCGCAAGCCTGGCCGACTTCGCGTACGACATCATCATCACCGACCTGCGCCTGCCGGGTGTCGGCGGCCAGCAAGTGCTGGAGGCCGCACTCGAGCGCTATCCGGACATCATCGCCATCGTCATCACCGGCTTCGGCACGGTGAAGGACGCGGTCAATACGATTAAACAGGGCGCGGCCGATTTCATCACCAAGCCGTTTCAGTTCGACGCGCTGCTGCATGTGCTGCGGTCGGCGCTCGAGCAGCGCCGGCTGCGTTCGGAGAATGCGTATCTTCGCTCGCAGCTCCAGGAGCGCTATCGGATCGACGGACTCATCGGGCGCAGCCGCATCATGCGCGATCTGTGTCAACTGCTCGAGACCGTCGCCGCGACGTCGAGCACCGTGATGGTCACGGGTGAAACCGGTACCGGCAAGGAGCTCGCCGCGCGCGCGATCCATCACAACAGTCCGAGACACGCCAACCGTTTCGTGGCCATCAACTGCAGCGCCATTCCGGAAACCCTGCTCGAAGCCGAGATGTTCGGCCACGTGCGCGGCGCGTTCACCGGCGCCGTTGCCACGCGCCAGGGACGGCTGGAACAAGCGCACAAGGGCACGCTCTTTCTCGATGAAGTGGGGACCATGAGTCCCGCACTTCAGGCCAAGCTGCTGCGCGTGCTTCAGGAGCGGGAATTCGAACGTGTCGGCGATTCGCATACGATCCGCGTGGACGTGCGCATCATCGCGGCCACGCATTCGGATCTGGAGAAGATGGTCGCGCAGGGCGCGTTCCGGCACGATCTCTTCTACCGCTTGAATGTCATTCCGGTGCATGTGCCCGCGCTGCGGGATCGCCGCGAAGACATCCCGCTGCTCGTCCAGCATTTCCTGCAGCGGCTCGGTGCCGAACAGGCGCCCGCGCGCACGGTCACGATGTCGCAGGAAGCCATGCGGCGGCTGATGGCGTACGCGTGGCCCGGGAACGTTCGCCAGCTCGAAAACGTCGTCGAGCGCGCGATGGCGTTCAGTCACGGGCGATCGCAGATCGACCTGGCGGAGCTCGGTCCGGAAATTCAGCAGGCCGTCGCGGCCGACGACGAGGGCGCGCCGTGGTTTCCTGACGAAGGACTCGATCTGGAGCAGTACATAGAAGGAGTGGAGCTGACGCTCATCCGCCGCTCGCTCGAGCGGACGCAAGGCAACAAACTTCAGGCCGCGCGGCTCCTGCACCTGAAACGAACAACGCTTATCGAAAAACTCAAGCGGCTTGAACGCGCGCAGCCGCACTGACACCCACATGCCGCCCCGCCACGCCTATTGGACGATCCTGTTCGGAGACCGACCCACCTCGTTCCGCGCCGCCACGCGCGACGAGTTGCTGCCGACATTCCGCCAAATTCAGTCGAAGCATCCCGACGCGGTGCTGATGTGGTTTGCGCGCGGACGCCTGTGGCACTCTGACGAAGAAGCCCGAGCCGCGCTCATCCAGGCAAGACGGCCCGCCTTCGGCGGCCGGCCGCCGTTTCGGCCGCGCTCCGGCGACGAGCGGCCCGGCCCGCCGCGTGATTCACGAGGGCCGCGGCCCGAGTGGAAAGATCGGCCGCCGCGCGACTCTCGGGGACCACGACCCGAGTGGAAACAGCCCCAAGGTGGCGAGAGACCGCAGTGGAAAGATCTACCGCCGCGTGATTCACGGGGGCCGCGGCCCGAGTGGAAAGATCGGCCGCCGCGCGATTCTCGGGGACCACGACCCGAGTGGAAACAGCCGCAGGGGGGTGAGAGACCACAGTGGAAAGATCGACCGCCGCGCGACTCTCGGGGACCACGACCCGAGTGTAAACAGCCGCAAGGTGGCGAGAGACCACAGTGGAAAGATCGACCGCCGCGTGATTCACGCGGGCCGCGGCCCGAGTGGAAAGATCGGCCTCCGCGCGATTCTCGGGGACCACGACCCGAGTGGAAACAGC
>JBOGIZ010000425.1:0-4862 GCA_050747805.1 Vicinamibacterales bacterium
CACCTGCGCGTTCGACAGCCCGAGGAGCGGCGCATACAAGCGTGTGAGATACGACACCAGCGCCACTACGGTGCCGACGTCGAGCACGTGCCGGACCGCCAGCACGCCGCCCCATCCGTAGGCCAGCGCGGTCGCGCATGTCGCCACCGCCAGCATCGCGGTGAAGAACAGCCTGGCGTACAGCGCCCGCTTCACGTTGATATCGGAGACCCGCGCGGCCCGCTCCTCGAACAGCTGCTGATCGTGCTGTGAATGCCCGAACAGCTTCGACAGGAGCGCGCCCGCGACGTTGAAGCGCTCCACCATGATGTTGTTCATGGCCGCGCGCAGCTCGTACTGCTCGCGCGTGATGCGCTGCAGCTTGCGTCCCCAGAAGCGGGCCGGAAGGACGAACACCGGCAGCAGCACGAGCGCGGCCAGGGTGATCCGCCAGGACAGCGCCAGCATGGCCGCCAGGATCAGCGCCACCGTGATCGCGTTCCCGACCACGTTTGAGAGGATGTCGGTGAACGCCGTCCGCGCCCCCTGCACATCGCTGTTCAGACGGCTCACGAGCGCGCCCGTCTGCGTGCGCGTGAAGAACGCCAATGGCATCTGCTGGATATGCTCGAAGAGCTTCGTCCGGAGCGACAGGACGATCTGCGAACCCGTCTTGGATGCGAGATATGTCTGCGCCACGCCGAGCGCGCCGTCGAACAGCCCGAGCGCCCCCACGATCAGCGCCATCCGGATAATGAGCGGCTCGTTGCCCTTGAGAATGCCGTTGTTGATGATCTCGCGAAAGAGCAGCGGATTCACCACGCCAATCATCGCGTCGACGACGACCACGACGAGGAAGAGCGCCAGCCATCGCGCGTATCCCGCCGCATATCGCAGCGTCCGCCTCGCCGTCCCCGGCTTGACCGTCTCCTTCAGGACGGACGAGTCCTGCCCCATCGTCCGCCAAACTCCAATCATGCCAGCCATGGAACCGCCCGACCCCCGCGCCAGTATAGCCGGGCGCTTTCGACAGGAAGGCCTCTTCGTTTTGGCAATTCATGATTGGAGCCGAGAGATGCGCATTCCCGTCACAGGCGTCGCGATCGCCTTGTGTGTCCAAGGGCTTCCCGAGCAGTTTGTAGTTCATGTGGCACGGCGCGAACACATGCTTGATCATCTGCGCGACGCGCATCGTTCCGCCCAACGCCGCCCTGCGAGGCATCCGCCAGCGACACGGCCGGATTGAAGTGGGCACCCGAAACCTGGCCGAACGTGAGGCTCACCGGCCAGCGATCATGACGGCAGCGCCCCGCCAGACTCGATTCGGCGCTCAGCCGGAGGGTCGACAGGCGTCGGACAAGATCCCGCCTGAATAACTTGGGCGTGCTCTGACGTCCGGTAAATGATAATGAAGGCGCGCCCTGCTTGACGCCAAAGGGGTTCCCGTGTGTCACCCATCGACGATCGCGCGCTGTACAGTTGGTCTGCTGTTGTTCGCGTTCAGCGCTGCCGCCGCGTATGCTGCGCCGCAAGAGCCAACGGTGACCCTCGAGGTCGCCGCCGGCCGGCCGCTGCACGTCGCGCTCGATGCTCGTACGCGCATCCGGCGCGCCGGACAACGGGTGACCGGACATGTCGTGGAAGCGGTCTTCGCCTACGATCGCCTCGTCATTCCCGCTGATACGCCCGTCAGCGGCCACGTCGTGCGCCTCGTGCCGCCGTCGCGCCTGGCGAGATTACGCGCCATCTGGAGTGGCGATTTCTCGCCGCATCGACGCGTCGTGCTGCAATTCGACGCGCTGTCGCTTCCTGACGGCGTCGAGATGCCGATCGCCGCAGCCGTGATCGGTAGCGTGGCACATCCCGTCGATAGCACGGCCCCAGCTGGGGATCAGGCCAACGCGGACCGCACGCGATCGGCGCAGGGCGTCAGAGCGCTGACGCGCCGCGCACTGACGATGGCCAAGGATCGGGTACGCGCGGGATTCGAGATGGTTCGCGCGCCAGGGAAGTGGGGACGATTGAAGGCGCTGGCGATCGCGGAGCTGCCCTACCACCCGCAGTACATGGACAAGGGCACGCTGTTCACGGCGCAGCTCTCGGCGCCTCTGGCGTTCGGCGAGGCAACGGTCACGCCCGAAGCGCCGGCCGGCACGGCGCCCATTCCCGGCAGCCTGCTGACGGCCCGTCTCGCCACGGAGCTTGATTCGCGCACGAGCGTCCGCGGCACGCCGATCACTGCCGTCGTCACGGCGCCGGTCTTCTCGACGGATCACCGTCTGATCTTCCCCGAGGGCACGCGCCTGCTGGGGGAGGTGACGTACACGAAGCGCGCCCGCCGATTCCATCGGAACGGACGACTGCGCTTTCTGTTCGAGCGCGTGCAAACGCCGGAGGCCGCCGCGGCGCCGCTGCTCGCCTCGCTGCACGAAGTGCAAACGGGCGCCGACGATCATGTGAGCGTGGATGACGAAGGCGGCACGAGCGTGACGAATACGAAAGCGCGATTCATCGCGCCGGCGCTCGCCGTCCTGGCGCTTCGGCAGGGCGACGACCACGACTACCACGATCACGACGCCGGAGACATCAGCGGAGCGTCGTCCTCGGGTCACGGCGGACACTGGGGTCTCGGCTCGCTCATCGGCTTCCGCATCAGCGGCCTCCTGCTCAACGGTCTGTCGCCGTCAGTCGGCGTGGGGTTGACGGTGCTCGGCGTCGTGCGGACGGTCTACACGAACGTCCTCTCGCGCGGCAGGGACGTGGACTTCCCCATCGATACGCCGATTCAGCTTCAGCTCGCGCCCGCGCGCCGGTGATGCGAGCCGCGCTCGTGCTGGCCGCTGCGGCCGCCGCGGCAATTCAGGCGCCGCAGCCGCCCACGTTCCGCGCCGAAACCCGGTTGGTCGTGCTGCAGGCGACGGTTCGGGACGCGCACGGCGCAATCCTCAGCGATCTCGATCAACGCGCGTTCCGCGTCTACGAGAACGGGAAGCCGCAGCCGATCACGCTCTTCCGCCGCGACGATGTGCCCGTGTCGATCGGGCTGCTCGTCGACAACAGCGGCAGCATGCGAACGGCACGGCCGCGCGTCGAGGCGGCGGCGCGCGCGTTCGCGAACGCGTCGAATCCGCTCGACGAGTTGTTCGTGGAGAATTTCGCCGACACGGTGCACGTTGATGTACCGATGACGACGAACCTCCGCGCGCTCGAGCAGCACCTCGGCGCTATGGACGCGATCGGCGGCACGGCCCTCTACGACGCGCTGAAGGCGGCGCAGGCGTATCTTGCCGCGCACGCGACGCGAGAGCGCCGCGCGCTGGTGGTCATCACCGACGGCAACGACAACGCGAGCGAGGCGACGCTCGCGGACGTCGAGCGGCAGGCCGAAGCGCGCGACACGGTGATCTATGCGATCGGTTTGTTCGGCGGCAGCGGCGCCGCAACCCGCGGGCGGCACGATCTCGACCGACTGACCAGTCGGACCGGGGGAACCGCCTACTATCCGTCCAACCTGGACGAGATCAACACCGTGGCGCTGCAGCTCGCCGGTCAGATTCGCAGCCAGTACACCATCGCGTACGCACCGCTCAACCAGGCGATGGACGGTTCGTATCGCGCGATTCGTTTGACCGTCGCCGGTCACGGACGGCTGACAGTGCAGACCCGCCCCGGCTATCGCGCCGTTCGTCAATGATGGGCCGCGCCGCAGATGGTTGGCCTGGAACGTGATGACGCGGCCTTCACCCACGAGGACACGTTCTGGCACGGTGGCGACGCGCGCCACGATCGTGCCGTTGCCGGTGACAGGGATTGACAGGGATGATCTTCTCGTTAGCGGGCCGCAAAAAACTGCGATACTCCGACTCATGATCGTCCCAGTCCTCGTTGCCGCCCTGTGCGCGCATGCCCTCCTGCAGGTGGCGCCAGCGCCGAAACACGACACGGCCATTCAGACGCTTCCGGCGCGCGCGCTGCACGATGCTGGGCGGCTCGCCAGCCGTGGACCGCTCACATCCCTCGCGATCGGCGGGGCGATGGCGGCCCTCGCGCATCCGGAAGACTCGCGGATCGTCACCGCATTCAAGGCAGAAGGCACGCCCGAAGAGTCGCTGGACGGAGGATCGATCATCGGCGACGGCTGGATTCAGGGCGGAGCCGCGGCAGGTGTCTATGCGATTGGACTGCTGGCGCATCGCGACGGCGCGGCGGAACTGGGGAGCGAGTTGCTCGAGGCGCAAGCGATCAACGGCGTGTTGACGCAAGGCCTGAAATACGCCGTGAATCGGACGCGTCCCAACGGCGGACGCTATTCGTTCCCATCCGGGCACACATCGGCGACCTTCGCCACGGCCGACATCTTCGAGCAGCGCTTCGGCTGGAAAATCGGGGTGCTGGCGTACGCGGGCGCGACGTATGTGTTGCTGTCGCGGCTCGGCGAGCATGCGCATTATCCGAGCGACACACTGTTTGGGGCCGCCGTCGGTATCGCGTCCGCGCGCAGCGTCGTCACCGAGCACCGACGCCTGGCGCTCAAAGGCTTCGTGGTCGTGCCTGTCGTGGCTCAGGGTGGCGCGATGATTCTGCTGACACGTTCCCGGTGAGCTTCGCGCTCGCCATGGGCGTCCACGATCGTGTGCGGAGAATCTGCGCGCACGCGCGAGGGATCGCTGATCCGACCTCCGGGCCAAAGCGCCATCGAAGCTCGGCCGGCTCCTTGATTGCGTCCGTCATGGATGATTCATCCTCGACGCGACAAAATTGGGTGCATGTCCTCACGGTTGGGCGGGCACTGTCACGGCGGAGCGATTCTCATATTCATCCTGCTATACGCGGCCCCAGCCGCGGCGCAGGCGTCGGAGACGGTGCGCGGCGTGGTCCTGGAC
>JBOGIZ010000426.1:0-5935 GCA_050747805.1 Vicinamibacterales bacterium
TCAGCCGCGGATGTCGTCGGCTCCGCTCGCACCGGCGCCCCCACCGCCCATCACCCGCACCATCACGCTCGCCGAAGGCATGAGCGTGTCGGACCTCGCGGCAAAGCTCGACGTCAAAGCGAAAGACGTGCTGCGGAAGTTGATGGACAAGGGGCGCATGATGACCATCAACAGCTCGCTCGATACCGAGACCGCCTCGATGATCGCGCGCGAGTTCGGCGCCGACGTCAAGATGCAGACCTTCGAAGAAGAGCTGCTGCAGGTCGAAGCCGAAGAGTCGCGCGCCGAGGATCTCGTCACGCGCGCGCCCGTCGTGACCGTCATGGGCCACGTCGATCACGGCAAGACGACGCTCCTCGACGCGATCCGCGAGACGCGCGTGGCCGAGCGCGAAGCCGGCGGCATCACGCAGCACATCGGCGCCTACGCCGTGCAGGTCGGCGAACGCAACGTCGTTTTCCTCGACACGCCGGGCCACGAGGCGTTCACGATGATGCGCGCCCGCGGCGCGCGCGTCACCGACGTCGTCATCCTCGTCGTCGCGGCCGACGACGGCGTCATGCCGCAGACCAAGGAAGCGATCGACCATGCGAAAGCGGCGGGCGTGCCGATTCTGGTTGCGATCAACAAGATCGACAAGCCGAACGCGAACCCGGACCGCGTGAAGAAAGAGCTGTCGGATCTCGGACTCGTGCCCGAAGACTGGGGCGGCCAGACCGTGACGGTGCCCGTTTCGGCGAAGAAGCGCGAGAACATTCCGGCGCTGCTCGAAATGATTCTGCTCGTGACGGAGTTGAGCGAGCTGAAAGCCAATCCGAAGAGGAACGCATCGGGCACCGTGCTCGAGGCGAAGCTCGACAAGGGACGCGGACCGGTCGCGACGATTCTCGTGCAGGACGGCACCCTTCACGTCGGCGACATGCTGATCGCCGGAACGATCGTCGGCAAAGTACGCGCCCTCATCGACGACCGCGGCAAGTCGCTGAAGGCGGCGCCGCCGGCGACGCCCGTCGAAGTCCTCGGCCTCGGCGGCTTGCCCCAGCCGGGCGACACGTTCCAGGCGCTCGCCGACGCGGCGAAGGCGCGTCAGATCGCCCAGTACCGCCAGATGCAGGCGAAGGACAAGGCGCTCGGCGCCAAGGGCGCTCGCCTCACGCTGGAATCGCTGCAGCAGCAGATTGCCGAAGGCGGCATGAAGGAGCTGCCGATCATCATCAAGGCCGACGTACAGGGGTCGGCCGAAGTGCTGGCCGACACGCTGACGAAGCTGAGCGACGAGCGCGTGAAAATCCGGA
The DNA here is from genome assembly GCA_050747805.1 of Vicinamibacterales bacterium. GTDB lineage: Bacteria > Acidobacteriota > Vicinamibacteria > Vicinamibacterales > 2-12-FULL-66-21 > JAICSD01. Next base: position 1,296 of record JBOGIZ010000426.1, read on the forward strand.
TCATCCACAGCGGCGTAGGCGCGATCAACGAATCGGACGTGCTTCTCGCGGCGGCCTCGAACGCGATCATCATCGGCTTCAGCGTCCGGCCCGACCGCAACGCCTCCGACGTGGCGGAGCGCGACAAGGTGGACATCCGTCTGCATTCGGTCATCTACAATGTCGTCGATGAAATGAAGAAGGCCATGACGGGCCTTCTCGAGCCGACGCTCAAGGAAGTGCGGATCGGGTCGGCCGAAGTGCGCGAGACCTTCAAAGTGCCGAAGTTCGGCACGATCGCCGGCTGCATGGTCACCGAAGGGCGGATCACCCGCTCGGGCGATACGCAGGCGCGCCTGGTCCGCGACAACGTCGTCATCTACGAAGGCAAGATCGGATCGCTGCGCCGGTTTAAAGACGACGTGTCCGAAGTCAAGGCCGGCTTCGAATGCGGCATCGGCTTCGAGAAGTACAACGACCTCAAGGTCGGCGACGTCATCGAGGCCTTCGTGGTAGAGCGCGTGGCGGCCACCGCGTAGTGTCAATTACGAAGGACGAACGTCGAACGACGAATGCCGATGCCGTTCGTCTCAATTCGTCGTTCGTCCTTTGTCGTTCGTCTTTGACCATGTCTTCAAATCGTCCAGAGCGCGTCGGCGAGGCCATCCGGGATGAACTCTCGCAGCTGATCGCCCGGGAGGTCCACGACCCCGGCGTTGGATTCGTGACGCTGACGCGCGTAAAGGTATCGCCGGATCTGCAGATCGCGCGCGCCTACTACACGCTGATGGGCGACGAGAAGGCGCGCCGCGACACCGCGCGGGCGCTCACACGCGCAACGCCCTTCCTTCGGCGGCAGCTCGGACAGCGCATCCGTCTGCGCCGCGTCCCCGAGCTCGAATTCTTCTACGACGAATCGATCGCCAATCAGGATCGGATCGAACGGATCCTGCAGGAGCTGAAGGCGGAAACCGAATCGAGGGGCGACGGCGCGACAGCGCCGGAGCCACGCGCGCGGAGCGGGGATCCTGGGGCCTCCGCGAGCGAGCGTGTCGGGGAGTCCGGCGGGGCGAAGCCCCCCGGTCTGGAAAATGACGACGACTCTCAATAATCTAGCCGCCGTTCAGCAGATCTGCGACGCCATCCAGACGCGGCGCCGGTTCCTCATCACGTCGCACGCGCGTCCCGACGGCGACTCCATTGGATCGCAGCTTGCCATCGCGTATGCCCTCGAGGCGCTCGGCAAGGACGTCCGCATCGTCAACGCCGATCCCGCGCCCGAGCATTACATGGAGTTCCCGGGCGTCAGGCGGATCGAGATCGCCCGCGAAGTGGCGGAAACCGATGCCGACGCGCTGATCGTGATGGAGTCGAGCGACCTGGCGCGCACCGGCGTCGCGGGCCTCGGCGGCCGCTTCACAATCAATATCGATCACCACCAGGGCAACACGGCCTACGGAGCGCTCAACTGGGTCGACGAGTCGGCCGCCGCCTGCGGGGAGCTGGTCTTCGATCTCGTGCGCGCGCTCGGCGTCCCCCTGACCATCGAGATTGCCACACACATCTACCTCGCGATCCTGACCGACACCGGGTCGTTCCACCATTCGCACATCACGCCGCGAACGTTCGACATCTGCCGGCAGACGGTCGAAGCCGGCGTGAACCCGGCGGCGATGGCGCGCCGCGTCTTCGACAGCAACAGCTTCGGCAAGCTGAAGCTCATCGGCGCGCTGCTCGATCGGATGCAGCTGCTCGACGGCGGCCGCCTGGCGGCCCTCTATCTGGACGACGACATTCTGAACGCCACGGCGACGACCTACAACGACACCGAGGGGCTGATCAATCTGCCGCTCACGGCGCGCGAAATCCAGGCGGTCGTGTTCTTCAAAGTCGGCGCGGACGGAGACGTGCGCGTCAGCCTGCGTTCGAAGTACGACGTCGACGTCCGGAGCGTCGCTGCCCGCCACGGCGGCGGCGGCCATCGCAACGCCTCGGGCTTCACGATGCGCGGACCGCTGGCGGGCGTGCGCGACGCGATTCTAAAAGAACTCGTCGAGGCGATCGACGCCGGCGTGCAGACGCGGCCGTAGGCGATCGGATCAACGCCCAACCGCTCAACTCCCAACTCCACAAGATGCTTCAAGGTGCGGCCAACAGACCGCATCGGGCGCATCGCGGTGTTTGACGGACTCGGACTGGGGAGTTGGGAACTGACAACTGGGAACTGGGAACTGGCAACTGGGAACTTGAACTTGGGAGTTGGCAATTTGCGGGGCGCCCTGCTCGTCGATAAGCCGGCCGGACCGACGTCTCACGACATCGTCGCGGTCGTCCGCCGTGCGCTGAGGACGCAGCAGGTCGGACATACCGGCACGCTCGACCCGCTTGCGACCGGCCTGCTCGTCGTCCTCGTCGGCCCCGCGACGCGCCTCGCGCGGTTCATTGCCGCCGACGAGAAGGAGTATCTGGCGGATGTGCGGCTGGGAATCGCCACTCCGACGTATGACGCCGCGTCGCTGCCCGCGATGATCGATGGTCGGGGTGCGATGATCGACGTGCCGGCCGCCGCGGACATCGACGCCGCGCTGGCGCATTTCCGCGGCACGTTCATGCAGACGCCGCCGCCGTTCTCCGCGAAGAAAATCGCCGGCGTTCCCGCCCACGAGCACGCGCGCAACCAGCGTCGGGTCGAACTGCGCCCCGTCGAAGTCCACGTGCGTGAGCTGGAACTCCTCCAACCTCCAGCCTCCAACCTCCAACCTCCAACCTCCAGCCTCCAACCTCCAACCTCCAGCCTCCTCCGCCTGCGCATCGCGGCATCTGCCGGCTTCTACGTCCGCTCGCTCGCGCACGATCTCGGCGAGCGGCTGGGATGCGGAGCCCATCTCGAAGCGCTGCGCCGCGTCCGCGCGGGACGCTTTTCCATTTCCGACGCGCTGCCGCTGGACACCATCGTGAACGACCCCGAGACGGCCGCACGGCGGATGATCCCCCCAGGCGATCTGCTCGACGGGCTTGCGTCGGCCAGGCTGACTCCGAAAGGCGTGACTCGGGCGGCCCACGGGAACCGGATTGGGCCTGAGCATTTGGCCGAACGCCCGCAGGACACCGAACCGGGCCGTTCCGTGCGTCTGTTTGACGGCGACGAGCTGGTCGGCGTCGCCACTGTCGCGCGGGACGGAGGGCTGCAACCGGTCGTTGTTCTGGCGCCGGTTCCTGAGGTAAAATATTGAACCGTTTACAAATACGGTTACGGCGGGCCGGTCAGGCGCATGTCGCGCCGTCGCTTCTGGCCCGCACGTGAAAGGCAGCCGTGCTCAGCAAGGACCGCAAGACCGAAGTCATCGGCAGCTATCGGACGCATGATGGGGACACGGGGTCGCCCGAGGTTCAGGTCGCCCTCCTCAGCGAACGCATCAACTACCTCACGGAACATTTCAAGACGCACGCGAAGGATCACCATTCCCGCCGGGGACTGCTCAAGCTGGTCGGCCAGCGGCGTCGACTGCTCGATTACGTCAAGGGGAAGGACACGGATCGCTACGCGGATCTGATCCGGCGGTTAGGGATCCGCAAGTAAGGCGCAGGGGAAGCTGGCACAGCTCATAAGAGAGAAAGAAGCACAATGCACACACGCGACATTTCCATCGGCGACCGAACGATCTCGATCGAGACCGGGCGGCTCGCCAAGCAGGCGGACGGCTCCGTCCTCGTCCGCTCCGGCGACACCATGGTCCTCGTCTCGGCCTGCGCCGCCGTCAATCCGCGCGAAGGGATCGATTTTCTTCCGCTGACCGTTGATTACCGCGAATACACGTATGCCTCGGGGCGCATTCCCGGTGGATTCTTCAAGCGCGAGGGCAAGCCAACCGAGAAAGAGGTGCTGACCAGCCGGTTGATCGATCGGCCGATCCGTCCGCTCTTCCCGAACGGCTGGCGCAAGGAAACGCAGATCATCGCGCTGCTCATGTCGGCCGACGGCCAGAACGACTCGGACGTGCTGGCGATCACGGGTGCGGCGGCCGCGCTCGCGCTCTCGGGGATTCCGTTTACGCGCACGCTCGCGGGCGTCCGCATCGGCCTCATCGACGGCCGCTTCATCGTCAATCCCACGTTCGAGGAGCGCCGCAACAGCCGCCTGGATCTCACCGTCGCCGGGACGAGCGAGGGCATCGTGATGGTCGAAGCCGGCGCGAAAGAGGTCAGCGAAGAGGAGATGGTCGAGGCGCTCGACACTGCGCACAAGGCGATCAAGGAAATCGTCGCTGGCATCGACGCGCTGGCGAAGCAGGCCGGCAAGAAGAAGAACACGATCGAAACCAAGACGATAGACGCGGCGTTCAAGCAGAGCGTGCACGCGAAGGCGTACGACAAACTCGCCAGCGCCATGCGCATCCACGACAAGCTCGAGAACTACGCGACCGTCGACGGCGTCCTTCACGAACTCGTCGAGAGTTACGACGCCGCGGACGAAGAAGGCCGCGCCGACGCGAAGTCGGTATTCAAGGACATGAAGGAACAGGTCATGCGCGACGAAGCGCTCGAGCGCGGCAAGCGCCTCGACGGCCGGCGCTTCGACGAAATCCGTCCGATTTCGATCGAAGTCGGCGTCATGCCGAGGACGCACGGCTCGGCCTTGTTCACCCGCGGCGAGACGCAGG
>JBOGIZ010000427.1:0-3979 GCA_050747805.1 Vicinamibacterales bacterium
CCTCCGCCCCCCGCGCCCCGCCCCCCGCGTTATCATCGGCTTTCCTTCGAGCCGCGCTCCGTGAGGTACTTCGTGAACCAGACGAGCGAAATGATCTGCGTCCACTCGGAGACGACATTTCCGACGACCTGGCCGGTCTTTCCGTTGGCGTCGATCGACGCGTACCACCAGATCCAGCCGATCCAGGTCAGGAGCAGCACGATGGTGAGCGAGTGCTCGTGCAGAAAATCCCGGCCAAAGCCGCGACGCTTCGGCGGCATGCGGCTCTCGAGCGACCCCTGCTCGTACCAGAACTTCGTCGCCACGATGGTGACGAACGAACCGACCCAGTCGGCGATCGCGTTGCCGTAAAACGCTCCGATGTGCGTGGACGGGTCCGCGCGGATGTACAGCAGAATCCAGAGCAGCAGGATGGAGCCGACGACAATGCTCAACCCGTGATAATGAAGCCAGGAGCGGCGGCGCATGGCCCGATTGTAGGCCGGCCGGCTCAGGCCGGTGTCTGGCGCCTCCTGACTCAGGAGAGGACGCGCACGTCGAAGTCGCCTTGCGTACCCAGCACCGTGACGTGCACCTTCGCGTCGCGGCGTTCGACCTGCAGGTCGGCCGTGCCGAACGGGAGCTCCAGGCCAAGCAGCTTGACGCCCGTCAGAAACGGCGGCAGCCAGGGGCGCGTCAAAGACAAGCTGTCCGGTTCCGTGTGGATCGACAGGCGCAGCGCGGTCTCGATCAACTGGAATACCACGCCCGACGCCCACGCCTGCGGCGAACAGGCGACGGGATAGAGTGTCGGACCCTCGTTGGGCCTCTTGTGGAAGCCGCAGAAGAGCTCGGGCAGGCGATGGAATTCCATCGTGAGGCTGGCGTCGAAGAGCGCGCCGAACGGCGTCGCGAGCAGGTCGTCGAAACCGTAGCGCCCCAGTCCCGCCGCGATGATGCCGTTGTCGTGAGGCCAGACCGACCCGTTATGGTAGGACATCGGGTTGTAGCGCGTCTCGGTGCGCGCGATCGTCCGGATGCCCCAGCCTGAAAACATCGCGGCTCCCACGAGTTGCTCCGCGACGCGCCGCGCGCGGTCGGGCCGGGCGATCCCTCCAAAGAGACAGTGCCCCGCGTTCGAGCTGAGGACGCGGCACGGCTGCTTGCGTCCGTCGAGCGCGAGCGCGTACGTCGACTCCGCTTCGCACCAGAATCGCTCTTCGAACGCGGCTCGCAGCGATTCGGCCTGGCGCCGGAGCGTCTCGGCGCGGCCGCGGTGTCCAAGCACCTCGGCCATCGCCGCCGCGCGCAGCCGCGCGTCAAACACGTAGGCCTGGACTTCGCACAGCGCGATCGGCGCGTCGGCGAGCGATCCGTCGGCATGAAACACCGAATCCTGCGAGTCCTTCCAGCCTTGCTGCACGAGGCCGTTCGGCGAGCGGCGCGCGTATTCGACGAAGGCGTCGCCGTCGCGATCGCCGTACGTGTCGATCCACGCGAGGGCGTTCGTCACGTTCGGCCAGAGGCGTTCGAGGAATGCGCGATCGCGCGTGCGCTCGAAGTACGCGCCCGCGAGCATGATAAAGAGCGGCGTGGAGTCGATGCTGCCGTAGTAGCAGCCGAAGGGCACTTCACCCAGGTGCGCCATCTCACTGTCGCGCGTTTCGTGCAGGATCTTGCCGGGCTCGGCATCGCGGGCTTCGTCGACCTCCGTGGCCTGCGTCGCGGCGAGATACTCGAGCACGCCGCGCGCGAGGCGCGGATTGATCCAGAGCGTCTGCAGCGCAGCGATGATGCCGTCGCGGCCGAACGGCGTGCTGAACCAGGGCACGCCGGCGTACGGGTACTCGCCGACGCGGGTGCGCGAGACGAGCATGCGCACATCAGCCGCCGAACGCCGGACCCATTGGTTGAACCGCTCGCTGGAACTGTCGACGACGGCGTACTCGGCGCGCGCGCGCTCGAGGGCCTCGCGTGCCTCCGTCTCGGCGGCGTCGTACGTTCGCGCCGCCGCGACGGGCCGGCGTTGACGCTCGCAGCGGATCCCGACGCTCAGGATCATTTCGCCGCGCGGCGCCAGCTCGCAGTCGAATTGCGCCATCGTGTCTGACGCCGCCGTCGGCGCGCTGCTCCATTCGATGGCCGTCCAGCGTTCCTCATCGTCCAGGCCGCGGTAGCCGAGCCGCGTGAGCCGGCCGTCGTGGATCGTCGGCAGCCGATCGCCGCGGCGCGCGCGCGATGTACCGCGCACTTCAAAGATGTCGGCGAAGTCGGCGTCAAGATCGAACGAGAGCGAGACGCGGACCGGACCGCGGCTGTAATTGTGGAGCCGGATGCGCTCGTGAAGCGTCGAGTGCCACAGGAACCGGCTGCGGAAGATGTGCACGAGGTCGCGGGACAGCACGTGTCCGGCATCGGGCAGCGGCAGATCCGGATTTGTCAGGTCGGCGCCGAAGAGTTCGTTGTCGTCCTTGACGCGGGAGCTCAGGATGAGCGGCCGCACGCCGTTCAACCGCATGCGAAACCGCGACAGATAGCGCGTCCCCTCGTGGTAGAGGCCCTGCTCGGAGCTGCCGTAGGCGCCGATGTCGCCCGCGCTGTCGAACACGGCGAAGGTATCGTTCGACTTGAGCACGGCGGACCGCTCGCGCGCGATCGAGGCCGTGGCCAGGATGTAGAACTGATCCTGCACCTGGATGACGTCGTCTTCCACGCTACGCCTCCAGAGAGGCGGCGAGCGGCGGACGCGCGCGTCCGAGCGCGTCCTCGTACACGCCCTCGTAGTCGTCGGCCATGCGTTTAATCGAGAAGCGGCGATCGACGAGGCTTCGACACGCAGCGGATCCGATCGCGAGCGACCGGATCTGCGCGGCCATATCGGCGACGTCCCGGCAGATCCAGCCATTTTCGCCGTCGCTCACGATCTCTTCCACGGCGCCGCCGGCAAAGGCCAGCACGGGCGTTCCACAGGCCATCGCCTCGATCATCACGAGTCCGAACGGCTCTTCCCATTGAATCGGGACGAGCAGCGCGCGCGCGCGGGACAACAGCTCGTTCTTGATCGTCCAGTCGGCCTCGCCGATGTACTCGAACTGATCGCCATCGATCTGCGCGCGGACCTGGTCTTCCCAGTAGGCGCGGAACACCGGCTGCACTTCACCCGCGAGCTTCAGCCGCACCCCGGCGCGCCGCGCCGCTTCGATCGCGAGATGCGGACCTTTGCACGGCGCCATGCGTCCGAGAAACGCGACGTAGTCATCCTTTTCGTCCGACCAGGTGTAGTCGTCCACCGGAATGCCGTGAGGAACGACGCTCACGCGCGGCATCGACTCGCGCTTGGCCAGCCAGTGCGCGATCGTGACGTAGTGCACGTTCGGATAGCGGTTGTACTGCTCTGAGAGCGCCGGTTCATGAGGATGATGGATGGTCAGCACGGTCGGCGCATCAATAAAGCGCGTGAACGGCACTCCGACCGCGTCGTTGAGGTGAATGATATCGGCAGTGCAGGCCGCTTCGTACATCGCCCACGATGTGTGGTCTGCGTTCTTGAGGTGCGGCATGACCGCGTCGTCGAGCGGCCACTCGGCGTGCGCGTATCGCGCTTTGACGCGGCAGGGCAGACACGAATCGCCGTTGGCGTATACGGTCACGTCGTGCCCGCGGGCGTGCATCTCGCGAGCAAGATTTCCGACGAAGAGTTCCGTGCCGCCGTACCGGCGCGGCGGCACTTCAATAAAAGGAGGAGCGATGATTCCAATGCGCATGATGTGGGTCCGGTGGACAGGACAGCATGGCCGATGCCACATCCTACGCGCCTGTTTTGACGCGCCAGGCTCGAGCATTCAATACACGACCGGGCTGACACGTCCCGCTGGCGGTCGTCGTCAGTCCGCGGCCGCATGCCGCCGGCGCCGCTGCCGCGTACGAGCAGCCTTTCGGGCGGCTGCGCTGCGCGATGCGTGCGAGCGCCGGTGCGCCGCCGTGCGGGCCTGTCTGGACA
>JBOGIZ010000428.1:0-4951 GCA_050747805.1 Vicinamibacterales bacterium
CTCCTCGACGCGCCCGGCCGGACAAATCACGAACTGGTCCGCGGCGAGCACCAGCTCCGCCGCAAAGAGATCGTCGTCAGGAAGGTCGGCAATCCGAATCAGCCGCCGGCGGCGCTCGGCTTCGGCCGCGGCGGCCTCAGTCGGGGGCAGCGCCTGAATCGTGTCCCACGATTCCGCCGAGGCGACAAGCGTGACGTCCTGCCCGCGTTCAGCGTCCGCGCGAAAGTACCCCGGACTCCACAGTGAACCGATCCACTGGTACCCCCGCATCTCCTCCATCTTGTACGGCACCGAGGACGAGTCTTTTGCGTCGAGCGTCAGTGCGGCGCGCTCGCCGTGCAGCATCAGGCGCAGCGGCGGAAAGACGGTGCCGGTCGACAGTTCATACCGGTTCTCGGCCGCCGACAGCGTGTACGTCTTGACCGGCGATTCGTCCACGGCCGATTCGTGGGGGCGGAACTGCACCGAGGGCCGCAGCGCAAATCGCAGCGTACCGTCTCCCTCGATCACTCGATAGATGAGGTGAACCGTATTCTGGCCGTGCGGCATCAGCACGCGCTTTTCGATGACGAATCCGCCGACGTCGTACACCCACACGGGCAGGCCCAGCTCGAGACGGAACTCGACAAGATGTCCCCGTCGATCGATCGCGTTCTGGCCGGCGACCTCGTCTTCGTCGCCGAGCCAGACGATTCGCCGATCCGGAAACCTCACGCGCTCGAGCAAGTGGTTGAACATCACGATGCGCCCGAGCGGCGCGGCCAGCGCGGCAATCAGGAGTCCGTGATAGCGCCGCGTCATGACGCCGGCGACGGTGCCCGAGGCATAACCTCCAAGCCCATTGGTCACGAGCCACTCCCGCCGCGGCGGACGCTCGCCGGCGGTCGCGGCTTCCCCTTCGCGGTCGCGCGGATGATCGATCGTGCGGATCAGATCGTTCATGCACGCCTCGGTTCCGGAACAAGCAACAAGGCGCAGGTGGCCGGAATCCGCCACGGTCCGTCGAGATCGAGCGTCGGAGTGCCGCAGCCTCCGTATGCGGGCGACTCGCTGCTCCAGCGTACGCGCCAGCACGTGCCGCCTGGCGGCGCCAACAGCGGCTCGCGCGCGGGGGCGAAATCCGTCTCGATTCCGAGGTTCACGAGCAGCAGCCGGTCGCCATGCTCGTCGTCAAGGTATCGCAGCAGGAACGCGCGCGAACCAAGGGCGACGCCCTCCGGACGCGAGATCGCGCCGCGTCCAAGAACGGGATCGGCGCGGCGGAGCCGAAGCAGATCGCAATGGAGCGCGTATGCCTCACGATGCGTGTGGCGTTCCCCCAGGTCCAGCACGCACGCGTCGAACGTGGACTGGGCCGCCGGCGGCGGCAGTCGTTCCTGCACTTGCTCGTCGGCGGTGCTCGGAAACTGCGTGAGGTACTCGCGCCGGCCCTTGCGAACCGCCTCGGCCAGCTCGGGACCGTGGTCCGCGAAAAACAGAAACGGCTTGGACGATGAGAATTCCTGTCCTTGAAAGAGCATGGGCGTCGCCGGACCGAGCAGCAGCCACGCCGTCATCGCGCGATGGAGCGCGGGCGCGGCGATCTGATGCAGTCGCGGTCCAAACGCCGAGTTCGCCACCTGGTCGTGATTCTCGAGATACGTCACGAAACGATCGGGAGTGAGATCGAGCGCGGGCGTCCCTCGCCGTTTTTCCTGCCAGCCGTACCACTGGCCCTGATAGAGATAACCGAACCGCGCGCACGACACGAGTTCCTGCGGCGTTCCCAGATAATCTTCGTAATACGCCTCGCGATGCCCGGTGAGCGCTACCAGCGCCGTATGGTGGGCATCGTCGTTCCAGAGCGCGTCCAGGCCGTAGCCGCCGCGATCCCGCGCGCGCACCAACCGCGTATCCTGCGGCTCGTTTTCGGCAACGAGCACGATCGATCGCGGCCGCGCCGCCGCCCGCGCGGCGCGCTCGATCGAGGCCAGCACGTGTTCGTCGGACGCATCGTGAATGTCCTGTGTCGCGTCCAGGCGCAGCCCGTCGAAATGGAATTCGCCGATCCAATAGCCGGCGTTCTCGACGAAGAACTCACGCGCCGGCCGCGGCCCCTCGAAGTTGATCGCCTGTCCCCAGTCGTTGCGGTAACGGTCGGTGAAATAGTCGGGCGAAAACTCGGCCAGATAGTTCCCGTCTGGACCGAGATGGTTGTAGACCACGTCGAGCATGACGCCGATGCCGATCGCGTGCGCCGCGTCGACAAACGCGCGCAGATCGTCGGGCGTGCCGTAGAGACGCGTGGGCGCGTACAGATCGACGCCGTCGTAGCCCCAGCCGAACCTCCCGCTGAAATCGGCGATCGGCATCATCTCGACGATCGTCACGCCTATGCGGGCGAGCTCGTTCAGTTCGCGAGCCGCGGCGCGCCACGTCCCCTCCGGCGTGAACGTCCCGATGTGCAGCTCGTAGACGACCTGCCCTCTTCGCGTGACGCCTGTCCAGGCGGCATCCGACCATCGGAACGTACCCGGATCGATGTACTGCGAGGGGCCGTGCGGGCCATCTGGTTGAGAGCGGGATGCCGGATCCGGTCGCAGACGATCGCCGTCGAGGCGGAACCAGTAGCGGCCGCCGGGGCGGCCTTCCGGATCGAAGACCGAAAAATGACCGTCCGGCTCTTGCTCCATCGGCAGTGTTCGTCCGGCACGAGTGTCGTCGGGCGCGACCAGCTCCACGCGTTCGCACGCCGGCGCCCACACGCGTACGTGCGCGCCGCCGCCGGACTGCAGTTCCGCCCCGGCGCTCAGCCTTCGAGCGATGCCCGTCGTCTTCATCCTGTCCACGTCCTCGCCTTGATGGCGCTGACCGTTTGAAACGCTGGCGGCGTCACTCGGGGCGCTGGGTGCGACGCCGCTCCCGGCCGGTCAGCCGCGCGATTTCCGCGGTGAGGGCGGCCGGCTCGATCGGCTTCGGGAGTTCCCGCTGAACATCCGACAGCAGTCGCCGCATCGAGGCGTCTTCGCGAGCGTAGCTTGTCAGCGCCAGCGCCGGAATCCGTCCGCCGCGATCGGCTTCGAGCGAGTGTACCTTCCCGATGACCGCATACGCGTCGTGATCTGGCGATGTCGCGTCGCTCACCAGCACGTCGGGACGCCAGGATTCCAGCGTCTCCAGCGCATCGTCGACTCCCGTGGCGACGCGGACGGCGGCGCCGCGCTGCTGAAGCAGGACGGTCAGCAGCTCCCGCGCCTCGCGATCGCGATCGAGGAGGAGCACGCGAACGCCGTCCAGTGGCGCCGAGCCGCCTGTCTGGAACGCCGGCGCGGGCACCTCCGGCCGCCGCTGCTGCTCGTCGGCATGAAGCGGCAGCCGCACGGTGAAGACCGCGCCGCGTCCCTGCGCGACATTCCGGACTTCGATTTCTCCGCCATGGCGCTCGACAATGTCGCGCACCAGCGCCAACCCGACGCCGAGTCCGCCGGCGGCGCGCGTCGGCGACGGATCGGCTTGCGAGAATCGATCGAAGATCCTCGGCAGGAATGTCGGGTCGATCCCGGGACCGGTGTCGGACACCGCAAGACAGACCTGGTCGCCGGATTCGACCGTCAGGTCGACCGCGCCGCCCCGCGGCGTGAATTTGATCGCGTTGGCGAGGAGGTGCCACACGACCTGGCGCAGTCGATTGACGTCACCCCGCACGATGAGCGGCGCGGATCCGCGGGTGACACGCAGCTCGACGTCCTTGGCGGCCGCAGCCGTCGCCACCTGCGCGAGGGCTTCCTCGATCACGCTCCGCAGCGACACAGGACGGATGTCCATTCGCAGCCTGCCCGTCATCGTCTTCGACACATCGAGCAGGTCGCCCGTCAACTGCGCCTGCAGTCGCACGTTGCGCTCGACGGCGTCGAGCGCGCGATGCTCCATCGCGCTCTCGAGTTTGCCCGTTCGAATGAGCTGCATCCATCCGAGCACGGCGTTGAGCGGCGTTCGCAGTTCATGGGACACGGTCGCCAGAAATTCGTCCTTCATGCGGTTGGCCGCTTCGCCTTCGAGGCGCGCGGCGTGCGCGTCGCGCGCTTCGCGCTCCGCCGTGCGCCTTGCGCGCCGCAGCTCGGCAACGAGCGCGGTCAGCAACAGGCCCTGAACGACGAACAGGGCCAGGTGCATCTGGACGGCGGCGGACGCCTCCGTGCCCGCGGCGCCGAGCGAGCCGAGTACGGCTCCAAGCACTGTGCCGGCAAGCGCATTTCCAGTTCCCGCGAACCACGCGCTCCCGAGAATCGCGATGCTCAGCAGCAGGAACAGCCCGCCGTCGTCGATCAGCCGGGACGGCGAACGGGAAAGCAGGAAAACGATGACGACCGCCGAGAGACTCCCGAAATGCCGGACCGGCACCGGCAAGGACGGAAACGGAAAGGGTCCGGTCGCGCGCGTCATTGGGACTCGGCGCTGGAGGGATCCTTGGCGGCCACGTCGAGACTTGCCGGCGCGGCTGACGGTTCCTCAGAGGCGCCCGCCGAAGGGACAAGGTGCGCGTCGGCCTGCGCCTCACCCGCCAGCACGTCGTCGATCAAGCCGTAGGCTTTGGCGCGCCGCGCGTCGAGATAAAAATCGGTGCGTTTGGTGTCGCGGATGATCTGTTTGATCGGTTTTCCAGATCGCTCCGCCAGGATCCGGTAAATCTGGTTCTGCATCTGCTTGAGGCGATCCAGATGCTGAGCTGCCGCGGTCGTCGACTGCCACCCGGCCCACTTCGCCGGTTCGTGAATCATGATCCACGAGTGTGGATAGGACAGGCGGCGTCCCGCGCTTGCCGCCTGCAGCACCACGGAGCCCATCGAGTACGCCATCCCCTGCACGATGATCGTCACCTCGATCCCGCGGCTGACGATGTGGCGGATCGCGTCGTGAAGGGCGAGGCCGTCGGTGACGTTGCCGCCGGCGCTGTTGATGAAGAGGGTGATGG
>JBOGIZ010000429.1:0-6575 GCA_050747805.1 Vicinamibacterales bacterium
ACCCCGCACCCCGCACCCCGCGCCCCGCGCCCCGCGCCCAGCGACTACAATATCGGCATGGCCGCACTCATCGAGGCAATCGAGATCAAGCGCAAGATGTTCATCGAGTACGAGGGGGCGCCGTACCACGTGCTCGACGTCGACGTCTCGCGGCCGACGGCGCGCGGCGGCCAGACGCTCGTCCGCGTCAAGATGCGCAACCTGCTCACGCGGGCGGTGTTCGACAAAACCTTCAAAGCGGGGGAAAAGTTCGGCGAGCCGGATCTCGAAACCGTCGCGGCGACGTTCCTCTATGCTGACGCGGCGGGATTTCACTTCATGGACCAGGACACGTTCGACACGCTGAGCATCAACGAGGAGAGCGTCGGCGACGATCGCCTGTTGCTCGTCGACAATGTGCCGCTGCAGATTCAGAAGTACAACGGGCGCCCGATCGGCTTGCAGTTCCCGCCGCATGTCGAGCTGACCGTCGCCTCAACGGAAGCCGGCGTCCGCGGCGACACGGCCAGCGGCGGCGTGACGAAGAACGCGACGCTCGAAACCGGTCTGCAGATCCGAGTGCCGCTGTTTATCAAGGCAGGCGAGAAGGTGAAGGTGCACACCGAAACGCGCGAATTCGCCGGACGAGCGTAGGGACGAATTGGTGAATTGGTGAATTGGTGATCTTGTGAATTTGCTTGGGCGCGCTACCGCGCGCCCTTTAATATTGCCAATTCACCAACTCACCAATTCACCAACTCCACTCACCAATTCGCCAATTCACCAATTACTTCTGCGGCTGCGCCGCAGTCGTCTCCGCTCCCATTCCAATCACGCCCTGCATGACGCGCGAGCTGGCGCCCGCGCCCGTGTCCATGAAGATCACCTTGCCCTCGGAGTGGTCGGCCACGTATTTCAGCGCGTCGGTGTATTCGAGGAACAGCAGAAAGTTCGCGTCGACGCCGGCGGCGCGCAGACTCTCCGCGGCTTCCTTCATCCCATCGGCAATGTTCTTGCGAAAGAGTGCGAGCCCTTCGCCTCGAAGCGCGGCGGCGGTCTTCTCGGCCTCGGCGCCGATCGTCTTGTAGGCCGCTTCGGCTTCGGCGTCCTTCGTGCGCTTGACGAGCAGCGCGGCCCCTTCGTTCGACGCCGCGGCCAGCAGATTCTTCGACGAGACCACACGCGCCATTGAATCCATGATCACCTGATCGAACGTCATGTCGGTGATCTGGATGTCGCGCACGACGTACCCCCACGACGACACGACTTCGTCGAGATTTTTCTTCGTGTGCTGCACGATCTCGCCGCGCATCGCGAGAATGTCCGACTGCTTGGTCGTGGCGACGAACTGCCGGATCGATCCGTCGATCGTCCGCTGCAGCGCGAGCTGGAACTCCTGTGCGGTCGCGAAGCTGAACACGGCCTTCTTGATGCTGTCTTCATCCGAGCCCGCGACGGCGTACAGAATCGTCGTCGCAAACTTGACGTTCGCCTGATCCTGCGTGATCGCCTGGAACTCGAGCTGCAGCGCGCGGTTCTGGAGCGACAGGCGCTGGAAGACGCCTTCCCACGGCATCTTGATGTTCAGGCCTTCGCGCAGGACGCGCCGGTACTTGCCGAACACCGTGATCACCAGGACGTGGCCCTGCGGCACGCTCCTGAAGGTGGACAGGAACATGATGATGAAAATGACAGCGGCAACGAACATCAGCGCCAGCATTGGTGGGGACTCCTTGTGGAAGGATTATCGTCGAAATACGATGCCGACCGACGCCGTCAGATAGCTGAGGTGCGTCTTGCCGAAGGCGATAGCGCCCCGGTCCGTGCGGTTGAGGGTCGAGAAATAACGCACATCGAATCGCAGGCCGGTATTCGTCGTCAGAAATCCGATCGCCCCGCCGCCGACGTCGAATCCGCCCAGGTTCGCGTGGAAGGCGAAGATGCGGGCCTCGTCCTGCACAGATGCCCGCTCGAGGCCGAGTCCGCCCGAGACGTAAGGCCGCAAGGCGTACTCGGTCCAGCGCCGCGGCGTCGTCAGGACGACATTGCCCATGGCGGCGATCGAGCGGCCGCTCTTCACGATCTGCAAACCACCGCCCTTGAAAAAATGCGGCGCGATTTGCACCAGGCCCTCAACACCGATGATGCGGTCGCCGAGCAGGGCCGCCGACCCGCCGAACGACACGTGCATGTTCGACGCGACGACATCGGGATCGTTCAGGGTCGTGCGTCCGAGGAAGGTGAGGCCGACCGATCCGGTGTATTGCTGGGACTGGGCGGCGGCGACGCGCGGCGCAAGCAGAAACGCGCAGGCCAAGCCGAGCGCGATCAATCGCATCAGTGCCCGGCCGTCATGTCGCGAGCTTCAGGAACAGCGTCGCGAACAGCGAGCGCGTGACGTCACCCAGCGACAACTGAAACGGCGCGCTCAGGCCGTCGCTGTTCGCGAGCAGGATGAACGTGAGGTTGCGATCCGGAATCTTCAGCAGCAGCGCGGAGTACGCGTTCGGCACGTAACCGAAGTGCCAGACAATTTTCTCGCCGTGGTAATACTGCACGAACCAGCCGAGGCCCGTCGGCATGGGCGTGCCCGCCGGCGTCAGCCCTGGCGTCCACGCCTGCGTGCGCGTGTCGTCCTGTAGCAGGATCTCGCCATCGAGCGCCTTGTCGAAGTTCGCCAAATCGCGAACCGTGGACACGAGTCCGTTCGCAGCCGTCATCGGGAGTGCCGGCATCGTTCCGCGCGTCGCGTGCCCGCGGGCATCGAGTTTGTACGGGACCGCCGTTTTTGCGAGCTGCGCCCGATATCCCGCGAGCTCGTCCGGCGTAAAAAAGCCGTCTGGAAGCTGCAGGTCCGGATCCTGGAGATCCGTTCCCGGGACCGAGTCGGTCATCGCCAGGCGATCGAGAATGCGATGCGCTACGCTCTTGCGATACGGCTGCGGAGCGCACCACTCCATCAACGCGGTCAAGTTGTCGAACCGGCCGGGACTGTAGAAAAATCCGTTCTTTGCCGGATCGCTCGACGCATGGCTGAGAAGTTGACGCGCGGTAGCGGTCGACTCCGGCGCGCTCAGTCCGAACGTCGAAAATGGATCGTCGAGCGCGAAGCGGCGCTGCTCGACGCATTCGAGCAGCAGCACGGCTGCGACCGTCTGGCTCATGTCTCCGATCAAATACGGCGTGTCGGGCGTGGCGGCGATATGGTTTTCGACATCCTGAAATCCGAAACCCTTTTCCCACACGACGGTTTGGTTGAGGAGCACCGTGCCGGACATGCCGGGAATGCCCGCCTGCTGACGGAGCGATTCCAGATAATTTTCGAGGATGGAAAGCGTGTTGCCAGGCAACACCAGCGCCTGCGGCTGTTGCTGTGGCTGTTGGCCCGACACGGCGACGACGGCCAGCGCGACGGCTAGCGCGATCGCGGCGGCAACGCTGCGGATGAATCGGCCCATCGACTTACCGGATGAACGTAAACTTCGCGCTTCCCATCACGTCATCGGCCTCCCAGGGCCAGATGAACGATGCGTTACGCGGCGTGGTGTGCGCCCGGACGCGCACATAATATTCGGCGTTCGACTCGAGCTCGACGCCGTGGAAGAGCGACATGCGCACGAAGTCGTGCGTCAGCGCACTCCATGCGGCCTGTTCGCTGTCGGTGGCGTCGGCCCAGTCGATCTGGTCATCGACGGTGCGCGACACGTGATAGAGGCGCGTGAGCGTGTCGTAGCGCACCGACGCGGTCACGGTCGCCGACGCGACCGTGCGATCGAACCAGCCGAGCGCGCTGCGGCGCAGATCGACCTTGTAGACGAACTTGACCGTGAGCCCGCTCTGAATCGCCGCGCGAATATCGTCGGTCAGCCGCGCGCCCAGCGTGAACGACACCAGCACTTCGCCGCCGCGCGAAAGTGGAACGACCTGCAGCGTCTGCGGCGGCGGCGTCGGCGGGGCGAACGCGGTCAGCGCCAACAGCGCCACGGCGAGGACGAACGGAGCGCGGGGCATGCGGGAAATCCCGGTCATGATACCGCGTCCCGGCAGGCGGTGACCAGTTGCCGGTTGCGGGTAACCGGCTGCCGGTTACCGGTTACCACTTATTTCTGTAGGCCGCGCATCGTTTCAGCCAGCGCTTTCGTCCGGGTCTGGTCGATTCCGGATGCCGACGCGGCGCTCTGATCGAGCTCGGAGGCGAGAGCGTCCAGTCTCTTGTGATCCTTGTGCTGAACGGCGGCCTTGATCGACGACGCCTTCGACGCGTCGATCGCCTTGTCGCGCGACAGCTGATCGACATACGCCAGCGCGACGGCCGGAACCGCCGGCCACGCCACTTTCGGCTGCTCCTGGACGTTCAAGAGGTCGAAATTGACCGCGCTTGCCGCATCGATCTCGTTCTGGCTGATGAACTCGGTCGGCGCGAGGCGGAACACGTAGAGGCCGCGCGCGATCTCCGACCCATAGATCCGGCCGTTGTACCAGTACGCGGACCAGTAGCCCCCGATCACCAGCTCGGTGGCGTCGATCGGACCACGATCGAAGTACGCGATCTCGTACGGATGCGCGGAATCGGTGAAGTCGAACACCGACACGCCGCCCTGATACCACGCCTGCACCATGATGTCGCGGCCGGGCACCGGAACGAGCGAGCCGTTGTGCGCGACGCAGTTCTCGGTCTCGGTCTGCGGCGCCGGCATCTTGTAGTAGCTCCGGAACACAAGCTTGCGGTTCACGATGTCGAAAATCGCGTCGCCGCCCCAGTTGAGCGGATCGGTCGCGCGGCAGCGCGGCTGCGTGCCGCCGCCCCACTCGTCCGTGAAGATCACTTTCGTGCCGTCGTTGTTAAACGTCGCCGAGTGCCAGTAGGCGAAGTTCTTGTCGGCGACGGCGTCGATCCGCACCGGATGCGCGGGATCGGAGATGTCGAGCAGGATGCCGTTCCCCGAACACGCGCCGGCGGCGAGTCCGATCTCCGGATACGCGGTAATGTCGTGGCATTGATCGGTCTGCCGTGCCGGCTGCGCACCGGGGCCGCGATCGCCGCTCTTCTGCAGTCCGGCGATTTCGCCCGTATTCGGATCGGCGAAGATCCGCGGCCGGCTGACGACGTGCGCCTGCTCGGGGTGCGCGAGCGGCACCTGGATCACGTCGATGCTGTACAGCGCTGTGTTCTGATCCTGATTCGGATCGCCGTTCGAGCAGCCCGTCAGCTCCTCGCCGGACCGCACCGAGCTGGTGCCCTGTCCGTAAACATAGATGTTGGCCGTGTCTTTCGGATCCGTCACGAGTGTGTGGGTGTGCGATCCCCGGCAGGTCTGCACGGCCGCGACCTGGCGTGGATGATTGATGTCGCTGATGTCGAAGATGCGCACGCCGCGGAAGCGCTCGGCGCTGACGGCGGCATCGGCGCCCTGCGTGCCGCAATCCACGCGGCCGCGCGTCTGCTCGACCTACATGAACAGCAGGTTGCCGTACACCGACATGTCGCCCTGGCCGCCGGGGCAGACGACCGACGCGAGAAGCCGCGTCTTCTTCGGCGTCTCGATGTCGTACGTGTTGAAGCCGTTGAAATTGCCGAGAAAGAGATCGGCCTTGCGGAACGCGATGTCGGAGTTGGCGAAGTTCAGACTGGCGACCATCGCCAGCATCGCGGCGCCGCCCCGAGCACCGGCGGCAGTTGGCCCGGCGGTGTTGCCGCTGCGACCGGACGCTTGCGCGCCCTGGCCGCCTGCGGGCGCCGCCGGCGCCGGCACGAAGCCTGGAGGCTTCCCGAGACTGGTGACGAGCTCCATCCCGCGCGCGGCCTGACCCGCATCGTGCAATCCCGGCTTCAACCCCACACGGGGATCATTCGACGCAGGCGTCTGCGCGCTCTGCGCCGCGCCGACGAGGACCGCGCTGAAGAGCGCCACCGAACAGGAGACAATTCGCTTATCAATCATCGACGGCCTCGGGTTATCGGACTACGGACGCCTTGCGGCGTTGGGAGTTGAGCCTGGGCTATTGATTCTGGCGAGCATGTCGCTCATCCGCTCGATCTCCGCCTTCTGATCGGCCTCGATGGTCGCGGCATAGTTGAAGATGTCGGCATCCTGCGCGGCGCCCGGCGTCGCCAGCAGATCCTTCACCATCGTCAAGGCGCCGCCGTGGTGCTTGATCATGCCTTCGAGGAAGGTTTTGTCGAACGCGGCGCCCTTGAGACTGGCCAAGTGCTTCATCTCGTCGGGCGTCAACATCCCGGGCATCATTGCCCGATCCATCGACATGCCGGGCATGTCCGCCATTTCGTGCGCGCGCGGATCGGGCACGTCCTTGCCGCGGGCACGCAGCCACCGCTGCATCATCCCGATCTCGTCGGTCTGCGAAATGTAGATGCGTTTTCCGAGCTGCAGCATCTCGGGGGTGCTGGTGTTCTGATTGAGCAGATCTACCATGTCGAGCGCCTGCGCATGATGATGAATCATGCCTTGCATGAACTGCACGTCGGCGTCTGTGTATTGAACGCGCGATTCGTCAGACGCTTTCGCGGCGCTGACGGTCTGCGACGCGGTTCCCGGGGCACCGGGCTGGACGATCGGAACGTTCTGCTGCGGCGG
>JBOGIZ010000430.1:0-4490 GCA_050747805.1 Vicinamibacterales bacterium
CACCCGTGCCGCGCGCGCCCGCGTCGTTGGCCGTGCAGCGCACACCTGTGGCAGCCCCGCCGCCGGCTCCCACTGTGTCGAACGCCACACGGAGTCCGGTGGCGTCGCCTCAAGCCACATCGATGGAAACGGTGCGGCCAGCGGCTTCCGCGGCGACCACCGTACCCGCGCTCCACCACACGACAATGGTCGCACCTCCCGTCGCGCGCTCCCTGGAGCGCCGCCCCGAGCCTGCACCCGCGCGCCGCGACGTTGCGCTGCCGCCGCACACGACGTCGACAGCGCCGGTTTCATCCTCGGCGGGCCCCGACGATTTCGAGCTGGCGCTGTACTACCAGCGCACCGGGAATTTCGAGCAGGCGCTCGTGCATTACCAGGCAGTTCTCGCGCGCGACGAACTGAACGTCGAGGCGCACAATAATCTCGGCCGCCTGTACCTCGAAAAGGGCCTGCCGGACGATGCGATTCGGGAGTTCCAGCGCGTGGCGGCGATCGATCCGCGCTACCTCAAGGCGCACGTGAATCTGGCTGCCGCCTATTTCAAGCTGGAGCGCTACGACATGTCGGCCGCTGAATCCCGAGCGGCGCTCGCGATCGATCCGCGGAGTGTTGACGCGCTCGTCAATCTCGCGCTGGCGCAAAAAGCGGGCGGACAGCTCGCGGATGCGCGCGAAAGCCTGCTGGCCGCGCTCCGCATCGATCAACACAACGCCGCCGCGCACTACAACCTCGCGCGGCAATACGAAGACTCCGGCGAGGCGGCGCTCGCGCGCACGCATTACGAGGCCTTCCTCAAGTACGCGGGTCCGGACCAGGCCGCATACGCCGGCGACGTCCGCGCGCGGATCGCCGCCCTGTCGGCCCGCATGAAGTAGTCTGGTACCCATGTCCGAGATCGACGCGCTCCTCAAGGAAGATCGTTCCTTTCCCCCTTCGGCTGACTGGCGGCGAACGGCGCATGTGAGCGATCCAGCGATTTACGATCGGGCGGCGAACGATCCGGAGGCGTTCTGGGCCGAGTTCGCGTCGGAGCTCGAGTGGATCGCCCCCTGGTCGCGTGTGCTGGAGTGGAATCCGCCGCACGCAAAATGGTTCGTGGGTGGGCGCCTCAACGTCAGCGTCAACTGCCTCGATCGCCACGTGCGTACGGCGCGCCGCAACAAGGCGGCGTTTATCTGGGAAGGCGAGCCCGGCGATCGCCGCACGCTGACGTACTGGGATCTGTACTGGCAGGTCAATCAGTTCGCCAACGTGCTGAAATCGCTTGGCGTCAGACGCGGCGACCGCGTCGCTCTGTATCTCCCGCTCGTGCCCGAACTGGCGATCGCGATGCTGGCGTGCGCGAGAATCGGCGCCGTGCACAGCGTGGTCTTCGGCGGCTTCAGCGCGGAATCGCTGCGCGATCGGATCAACGACGCGCGCGCCGTCCTTCTCGTCACGGCCGATGGCGGCTACCGGCGCGGTCAGATCGTGGCGCTCAAACAGCTCGCCGACGAAGCCCTGCGCGAGACGCCGTCGATCGCCAACGTCGTGGTCGTCCAACGCCAGGCCGGTTCGGCGATTCCCGTTCACATGCAGGAAGGCCGCGATCACTGGTACCACCGGCTGATGCAGGATGCCTCCGGGCGCTGCGAGCCGGAGCCGATGGACGCAGAGGACATGCTCTACATCCTCTATACGTCTGGAACGACAGGGCAGCCAAAGGGGATCGTCCACACGACGGGCGGCTATCTCGTCGGGGCATACGCCACGACGAAATGGGTCTTCGATCTGAAGGAGGACGACGTTTACTGGTGTACGGCCGACATCGGCTGGGTCACCGGCCACAGCTACGTGGTCTACGGACCGCTGGCCAACGGCGCAACCGTCGTCATGTACGAGGGCGCACCCGACTGGCCGCAGAAGGATCGCTTCTGGGACATGATCGAACGCCTCGGCGTCACGATCTTCTACACGGCCCCCACAGCGATCCGCGCGTTCATGCGGTGGGGGACCGAGTGGCCCGCGAAGCACGACTTGCGCTCACTGCGCCTGCTCGGGTCGGTCGGCGAGCCGATCAATCCGGAAGCCTGGGTCTGGTATTACCTCAACATCGGCCACGAGCGCTGCCCCGTCGTCGATACGTGGTGGCAGACCGAGACCGGCATGATCATGATCACGCCGCTGCCCGGCGTGACCAGTCTGAAGCCGGGCTCCGCGACGCGTACCTTTCCGGGTGTGTTCGCCGAGGTTCGCGATCAGAAGGGCGATCGGATCGATCGCGGCGGCGGCCTGCTGGCGCTGACGCGTCCGTGGCCGGCGATGCTGCGCGGCATCTACGGCGATCCCGAGCGTTTCGTGAAGCAGTACTGGACCCAGTGGTCCGACGGCGCGTACTTCACGGGCGACGGCGCGCGCGTCGACGACGATGGCTTCTATTGGCTGCTCGGTCGGGTTGACGATGTCCTCAACGTGGCGGGCCATCGCATCGGCACGATGGAGGTCGAAAGCGCGCTGGTGGATCATCCGCGCGTTGCGGAGGCGGCGGTGGTCGGCAAGCCGCACGACATCAAGGGACAGGCGCTCGCCGCGTTCGTCACGCTCAAGGAAGGGCAGCGCGGAACCGACGAGCTCGCGGCGGAATTGAAGGATCATGTCGTGCGGAAGATCGGCGCGATCGCGCGCCCGGATCAGATCCTCTTCGCCGCGGATTTGCCAAAGACGCGCTCGGGCAAGATCATGCGCCGGCTGCTGCGCGACATCGCGTCGGGGAAAGCCCTTGGCGACACGACCACGCTCGCCGATTCGAACGTGGTCGCGCGGCTGAAGAGCGAGTACGAAGAGAAAGACGGATGAGGGATCGGGTCGTCATCCGCTGATTATGCCGAGCATCACCGCGATCGAATTCGGGGCGGATACGTGCGCGATCGCACGCACGAACGCGCGGCGCGGCGCCGTGACGGTCAGCGCGGTGGAAATGCTCGATCCGCGGGCGTTCCCGGGCAGCGACGCGCTGGCGAAGGGACTGCGCCAGGCACGGCGGGCGCTCAACCTGCCGCGGCGCGCGCGCGTGGTCCTCTGGGGGATGCCGGACGGCGCGAATCGAAAAGATCCGGCAGTCGCGCCGCTGCTCGCCCCGCTCGTACAGGCCGGCTTCCGGATCGAGCGCGTCGTATCGCCGTGCAATGCACTTGGGGCGCTCTCGCGGCTGCGCACCCCGCGCCCGAACGGCGCGACATGCTGGCTCGCCATAAATCGGACGGGCGTGGCGATCATCGCTGTGCGTCCGGGCCGTCTTCTCTATTCGCGCTTCTTCGAATGGGATTCGAATGTCGGCGCGATGGGCAGTCAGGCGCGGCTGTTGCAGCGGTATTCGCTGGTGGCGTTTCTCGCGCCGGAGGTGAGGCGCGCCATGCAGGCCGCGCGCGAGCAGGGGACGCCGATCGGCGCGATCGTGACCTGCGGCAACCTTCCCGATCTGCGGTCGCTCACGATGCCGCTCATCGAAGAGCTCGACGTGGAAGTCGAGACGCTCGACTCGTTCGAAGGACTCGCCGTCAAGCCAGGCGTCGCGGAGAAAAGCGGTGACGCCGCCGCGGCGCTGCGCATCGCGTGCGCGGCTGCACTGGCACGCGGAACGCGGCCGGCGGGCGCGATGCCTCCGTCGCGCACGCGCTGGCTGACGCCGGCCGCGGCGCTCATCCTCGTGGTCGGCCTCGGATGGCTCACCTATGCGGGTGTCATGCAATTCAGTCCACGCGTGGGTCCTCCTGCATCGATCGCGAAGCCGTCGGCGCCGCCGCCAAAACCCTCAGTCCTTCCGCCCCGGCCGAAAGCCATAGCTGGAGCGCCGCCTTCGTCAGCCGCGCCCGTGGAGCCGCCGGCAGTGAGGTCCGACCAGCTCCCGATCGCGAGAAGCCTGCAGCCTCCGGCGGCCGCGCCCGTGCAGCCCCAGCCAGTGAGACCGAATCAGCTCCCACCGGCGAGACAGGTACAGCCTCCCGCCGCGGCGGTGCAGGCACCGACGGGCAGACCCGTGCCGCCGCTGCCCGCCAGACCCGTGCCGCCCACCGCGGTCGCACCTCTGCATCCCGTCACGACGAGACCGATGCTGCCGCCGGCCGCCAAACCGACGCAGATTCCGGAAGCCAAGCCGGAGCCCGCGCGGACTGCGCCAACCGGAACGCCGGCGCCGCCCGCGCATACGGCAATGATTCCCGGGACCGCGTCGCAACCAAGAGCGGCTGCCGGGCGCTCGACGCAGGCCCCGGCTGCGGCCGACAAGCCGGACGCGGTAGACAGCCAGCACAGCCGGCCGATGCCGCCGCTGCTCAAGGATCCCCTGCCGAATGTGACCGCCATCCTCGTGGCGAACGATCGCCGCTACGCGACGATTGATCAGGGGCACATCATCAGCGTCGGCGACACGATCGGGCGGCGGACCGTCGTGGCGATCGACGAACGATCGGTTGTGCTGCGCGAACCGTCGGGCGTGCGGCTGCGTGTCGGCC
>JBOGIZ010000431.1:0-6158 GCA_050747805.1 Vicinamibacterales bacterium
ACATTCGGATCCGCCCCGGCGCCAAGGCCCTTCGTGAGCTTGGCGCCGATCTGGATCCTGTTCGGCGCACGGTTCATCGTCAGCGCCTGCTGGTCGGTGTTCGCGACGATGAACTCCACGCCGTCGAGGCCGGCCTGTACCATGCGGTTGACGGCGTTGCTGCCGCCGCCGCCGACTCCGACCACTTTGATTCGCGCTCCGGTTCGAGCGGTTTCGTCCAGCTTCAGGCGAAGGGTGGACGCATTCTGATCAGCCATGTCTCCGGCCTCCCTCAGAAGAATTCTTTGAACAATGTGCGCAGCCGCCCGGCCACGCGTCCGAACGCGCCCGCTCCGACGGGGCGCGCCACTTCGCCGACGTGATTTCTGTGCGCGTACATCACCAGCCCGACGGCGGTGGCGAACGCGGGATTGTTGACGTGGTCCGCGAGGCCGCCGACGCCGGCGGGACAGCCGCGGCGGATCGGCAGGTCGAAGATCTGCTCGGCGATTTCCGCCATGCCGTCGAGCATCGCGCCTCCGCCCGTGAGCACGATTCCCGAATTGAGCGACTTCTCGAATCCGGCCTTCCTGATTTCGTCCCAGAGCAGATGGAAGATCTCCTCGGCGCGCGGCTGCAGAATCTCGGAGAGGATCCGCCGCGCCAGCACCCGCGGCTTCCGGCCGCCGACGCTCGGCACGTCCATCGTTTCGTCTTCATCGACCATCGCGGACAACGCGCAGCCGCAGCGCCGCTTAATCTTTTCCGCGTCCGGAATCGGCGTGCGCAGCCCGACGGCGATGTCGTTGGTGAAGTGATCGCCGCCAACCGCGACCACGCCCGTGTGCCAGATGCTGCCTCGTTCGAAGATCGCAAAGTCCGTCGTCCCACCGCCGATGTCGACGAGCGCGACGCCGAGCTGCTTTTCGTCCTCGGTGAGTACGGCCTCCGCAGCGGCGAGCTGCTCGAGCGTCGATTCGAGGACGGCGACGCCTGCCCGGTTGACGCACGCGACGATGTTCTGCGTCGAGGTCGCGCTGCCGGTGACGACGTGCACATTGACCTCGAGGCGCGTGCCCGTCATGCCGACGGGCGCGCCGATGCCGTCCTGCTCGTCGACCACGAAGTCCTGGGGCAGCACGTGGAGGATTTCTCGCCCGCTTGGCAGCGCGACGGCTTTGGCAGCGTCGATCGCGCGGCGGACGTCCTCGCGCGTGATCTCGCGGTTCTTGCCGGCCACCGCGACGACGCCGCGGCTGTTGAACGCTTTCACGTGGGCGCCGGACAGGCCGAGGTGGACCGAATCGATTTCCACTCCCGCCGTCAGCTCGGCTTCGTCGATGGCTTTCTTGATCGATTCGACCGCGGCCTCGAGATTGACGACAACGCCCCGGCGGATGCCCTTCGAATCGGCAAGTCCCAGTCCGATGATGTCGAGACCGTCGTCGCCGGTCATTTCACCGACGATGGCGGCGATCTTCGACGTTCCGACGTCGAGACCCACGAGGTACCGTTCTTTACGCGCCACTCATGCTCTCCATTGTTCGTCTGCTCATCTACTCGATCCGTGGCGTCCGGTTTTCGCCGACGGCTCTGCCTTCTTCACGATCGAAACCGGGCGCACGTACACGCGCTGGTCGAAACGCATATCTACGTAGTCGATATTGCCGATGCGCTCACGCAGCGCCGGCGCGAGGTCTTCGTACGATTGAATCCGCTCGAGAAAGTGGTCTTCGCCGAGGTGCAGGAGCGCCGGGTCGTCCTGGAGCAGGACGACGGCGTCGTGCGCATCGCTCACGTCGATTTGCGACACCTTCTGCGCGAGATCTTTCCGGACCGCCAGCGCGTCGATGACGCGCCCCGCGAGCTCGGCGCGCTCGGCGTCGACCGTGGCGCGCGTGGAGGAGGTGCGAACCAGTCCATCGATGATGGGCAAATCGAATTCGGCATACTGCGGGCCGTACTCGTCGATGATCGTGCCGTGGGGATCGATGAGATAGAGAGCGGTTCCCAGACGGCAGAGTCCCATCGGCCGCCGTTCGGACACAAAAATCTCGACGGTCGACGGCAGGACGCGCCGGAGCGCGACATCGGCGATCCACGGCGACTGCATGAGACGACGCCGATACCGATTCAGATCGGCGGTGAGAATGCTGCTTCCCTGGAGGCCTTCGACGATCGCGTGGACTTCACCGCTCGACAGACGCACGTTCCCGTGCACGGCAATCCGGCTGACCCGGAACGGCGGCGCCTGCACGACGAGTCCGGCAAGCCGGTCTCCCGTGTACACGACGGCGAGCGCCGCCAGCGGCAATGCAATCGCGCGCCAGGATAACCAGCGCCGCAGGCCTTGCTTGCGGCGGCCCGCGGGGCGGACCCGCGCGCGGCGGAAGTTGCGCTCGGACGGCGCTTTCACGCTCATGTGCGTGTGCCTCCGCTTCGCGGCCCCGCGTCCGCCTTCGCGCCATCCGACGCAAGCGCCCCGAGAATGCGGTCCGCCACACCGGCGATCGATCCGGCGCCCAGCGTCACGATGAGATCGTTCGGCCGCGCGATTGCGGCGACGGCCTCCGGCAGCTCGTCAAGCCTCTTCACGACGCGCGGCGCGCGTCCCGCGCGGCGGACCACGTCGGCAACCGCCTCGACCGTCACGCCAGGGATTGGTGCTTCGCCAGCGGGATAGATATCGGTCAGCACGACTTCGTCGGCCTCGCTCAGCGCCGAGCCGAACGCATCGAGCAGATCGCGGGTGCGCGTGTAGCGGTGGGGCTGAAACACGATCACGACGCGGCGATCGAGTCCCGCGCGCGCGGCAGCAATCACGGCCGAGATCTCGGTCGGATGATGACCGTAGTCGTCGACGACCATCACGCCTCGCGCCTCGCCGCGTAGCTGGAATCGCCGCTCGGCGCCCCGAAACCCTTCGAGCGCGGCCGATATCGCCTCGAACGGGATGCCGACTTCGAGTCCGACCGCGACCGCGGCGAGCGCGTTGAGCAGATTGTGTCGGCCGGGGACGCGCAAAGCGAGCGCGCCGAGCGCGCTCGTGGCTCCGCCGACGGTGCGCAGAACGCGGCACCGCGACCCGAAGGCCTCGAGCGTCATCGCGCGTCCCGCCACCGCTGCGCCGCTTTCTTCGAGCCCGTACGTGATCACGCGGCGCGTCATGCGCGACGCGAGCGCCCGGACAGCCGGGTCGTCAACGCACGCGACGACCGCGCCGTAGAACGGAACCTTCTCGGCAAAATCGACGAACGCCTGCTGCAGCGATTCCCAGCTGCCGTAGCAGTCCATGTGCTCGCGATCGACGTTTGTGATCACGGCAATCGCGGGACTGAGCTTCAAAAACGATCGATCGCTCTCGTCGGCCTCGGCGACCATGAACTCGCCGCGGCCAAGGCGCGCGTTGCTGCCGAATGCGCTGAGCCGGCCGCCGATGACCGCGGTCGGGTCGAGGCCGGCACGCTCGAACACGAGCGCGATCATCGATGTGGTGGTCGTTTTCCCATGGGCGCCCGCGACGGCGATGCCGTAGCGGAGACGCATCAGCTCGGCGAGCATCTCGGCGCGAGGAATCACGGGGATGCCGCGGCGCCGCGCCTCGGAGACCTCCGGATTGGCCGCCGGAATTGCCGACGACACGACCACGACGTCGGCGCCGCCGACGCCGGCCGCCGTGTGGCCAATCGACACGCGTACGCCGAGGCTGGCGAGCCGATCGGTCATCTCGCTTGCCTTCGCATCCGATCCGGACACGTCATAGCCGAGGTTCACAAGCAATTCCGCAATTCCGCTCATTCCGATCCCGCCGACGCCGACGAAGTGGATCCCTCGCGTCCGCCCTAGCATTCTTTTTCGGCGCTCCGCCCCGAACCCTGGCTCGACGCGGTCAGCTCCAGCGCCTTGTCGACGATCACCTTCGCGGCGTCGGGCCGCGCGAACCGGCGCGCCTCGACGGCGATTTGCGCGCGGCGGCCGGGATCATTCGCCAGCGCCAGCAGGCGGTCGCCCAGGCGCGGGCCGGTGAGCTCGCGCTCGTCGATGACCTCCGCGGCGCCGGCTGCCGCAAGCACCTCCGCGTTGCGGCGCTGGTGGTCGTCGGCCGCCGTGGGAAGCGGGATGAGAATCGCCGCGCAGCCCGCGGCCGTCAGCTCGGCGATCGTCGTGGCGCCGGCTCGACAGACGATCAGGTCCGCCCGCTTCATTTCTCGGTCCATGGCGTAGATGAACGCCTCGACCCGCGCCGGTAGTCCCGCTTCGCGGTAAGCCCGCCGGACCAGTTCCAAATCGCGTTCTCCTGTTTGATGCGCGATGTCCAGGCCGCCAGCGGCTGCCAACTGCGGCGCCGCCGCCACCATGGCCAGGTTGATCGCGTGCGCGCCCTGGGAGCCCCCAAAAATCAGCACCCGCGCGCGGCCGGCGCGCTCCTCACCCGCTTCGTGGCGTCCGCCGCCGGGCGCAACCTCCTTCGCAAAGAATTCCGGACGCACCGGGTTGCCTGCGACAAAGGCCCTCCTTCCGAAAAACTTCAGCGACGCCTCAAAGTTCACCGCCGCGGCGTCGACGACGTGCGCGAGCACTCGATTCGTGATGCCGGGCAGCGCGTTCTGCTCCAGCAGCAGCGTGGGGATGCCACGCATCGCCGCGAGCAGGACGACGGGACCCGAGCTGTACCCGCCCACCCCAATCACCACATTCGGCGCGCGGCGGGACAAAATCCGCCACGCGTCGATCGCGCTCACCGGCAGGAGCGCCACACCGCGAGCGATCGACACGGCCGAGCCGCCCTTCAGCCCCGCGCTCCGCAGGAGATCGAGCGCGAATCCCTCGCGCGGCATGATCCGCGCCTCAAGTCCGCGCGACGTCCCCGCGAACGTCACGATCGCATCGGCCTTCCGCGCGAGCAGCTCGCGCGCGACGGCAATCCCCGGATAGACGTGCCCGCCGGTCCCGCCGCCGGCGATCACCACCCGCAGCGGGCCGTCCTCTTCCCGCCGCTGGCGAGCGCTCATGCATCCGCCGTCATCGCCGTGGTCACGATGCGCGTGGCCGACGCCTGCTGCGAGACGTTCAGCAGAATGCCCATGCCCACCATGCTGATGAGCAGCGACGAGCCGCCGAAGCTCACGAACGGAAGCGGAATGCCCTTCGTCGGCATCAGGCCCAGCACCACGCTGATGTTGACGAACGCCTGCACGGCGACCATCGCCGTCAGGCCCAGCGCGAGAAACGCGCCGAAGCGATCGGGCGCCCGCATCGCGGTCCGCAGACCGCGCCACGTGATCACCGCGAAACACGCCAGGACGATCGTCGTACCGACGAGCCCAAGCTCCTCTCCGATCACCGAATAGATGAAATCCGTGTGCGGCTCGGGGAGATAGAACAGCTTCTGCACGCCGGCCATCAGCCCGCGGCCGAAGACCCCTCCGGTTCCAACGGCGATCAGCGACTGGATGACCTGAAAGCCGTTGCCGAACGGGTCGTCCCAGGGGTGCAGAAACGCCATCACGCGGCGGCGCCGGTAGTCGACGCCCATCACCAGGATGTACATCGTGGGCAGGGCGACGAGCGCGAGACCGAGCAGATAGCGATAGCTGATGCCGGCAGCGAACACCATCACCGCCGCAATCGCGATGATCGAGAGCGCCGTCCCGAGATCCGGCTGCACCAGCACGAGTCCGACGATGACGCCGACCGCGAGGCCGATCGGCACGAGCGAATACGACACCTCGTCGATGCGGTCCATGCGGCGCTCGAGCAGTGCGGCGACGAAAAAGATGATCGCGATTTTCGCGAGCTCCGAGGGCTGGACACCGACGCCCGCGACGCCGAACCAGCGCCGCGCGCCATTGATGCGCGGCCCGAACAGGACGGCGACCAGCGCGAACGCGACCAGCGCGAGTACCGACCAGATCACCGCCGGCTGGCGGTAGTTGCGGTAGTCGATGCGCATCACGAAGGGCATCAGCACGAACCCGATGAGCGCCCACGTCGCCTGTTTGAAGAGAAAGAGGTTCGGCTGGTTGAACTTGTCCATCGCGTACACGGCGGACGCGCTGTAGACCATGACCACGCTCGCGCACACGAGCAGCACCATGGCGGTAAACAGCACCTTGTCCGACTTGAGCTTCCGTGCCATAAGATCTAGCCTCATCCGAGGGGCGTCGCCCCTCGGACTC
>JBOGIZ010000432.1:0-7335 GCA_050747805.1 Vicinamibacterales bacterium
CATTCAACGAGGAAGTGCAGCGCGCGCGTCTTCCCAAGGACGTCTTCCGCGCGCTCCGCCGATCGATCGCGCACGGTGAAGCGCTCGACCCGAGCATCGCCGACATCCTTGCGAGCGCGCTGAAGGACTGGGCCGTCGAACACGGCGCGACCCACTACACGCACTGGTTTCAGCCGATGACCGGAATCACGGCCGAGAAGCACGACGCCTTCCTGAATCCCACGCCAGACGGTCGAGCCGTGGCGGAGTTCAGCGGCAAGGAACTCGTCAGAGGCGAGCCCGACGCCTCCAGTTTCCCGTCCGGCGGCATGCGGTCCACGTTCGAAGCGCGCGGCTACACGGCCTGGGATCCGACGAGCCCACCGTGGCTCCTCGTCACCCCGCAGGGCACGACGCTCGTCATCCCGACGGCCTTCGTCAGCTGGACCGGCGAAGCGCTCGACAAAAAGACGCCTCTCCTCCGATCGCAGGAAGCGCTCTCGAAGCAGGCGGTGCGGATCCTGCGGCTCTTCGGATCGAAGGCGCAGCGCGTGACGACAACGTGCGTACCCGAGCAGGAATATTTCCTCATCGATCGACAGTTCTATTTCAACCGTCCGGATCTGATCAACGCCGGGCGGACGCTCTTCGGCGCGAAGCCGCCGAAGGGCCAGGAGATGGAGGATCATTACTTCGGCTCGATTCCCGAGCGCGTGCTGGCGTTCATGATGGATGTCGAGCGCGAGCTGTACAAAGTCGGCGTGCCGCTCAAGACCCGGCACAACGAAGTCGCGCCGTCGCAGTACGAGGTGGCGCCGATTTTCGAGAACGCCAACGTCGCGACCGATCATCAGATGATGACGATGGAGATGCTGCGGCGCATCGCGCCGAAGTACGGCCTCGCCTGCCTGCTGCACGAGAAGCCGTTCGCGGGCGTGAACGGATCGGGCAAGCATCTCAACTGGAGCATGAGCGACGAGCTGGGCAACAACCTCCTCAATCCGGGCGAGACGCCGCACGACAACATCCAGTTCCTGGTCTTCTGCGCGGCGGTCATCCGGGCCGTCAACAAATACCAAGGCCTGCTGCGGTTCTCGATCGCCAGCGCGGGCAACGATCACCGGCTCGGCGCGAACGAGGCGCCGCCCGCGATCCTGTCGATCTTCCTCGGCGACATGCTGACCGATATCTTCCAGCAGATCGAGAAGGCGGGCACCGCGAAGACGACGAAGAGCGGCGGCATCATGGACATCGGCGTGAACGTGCTGCCGAAGCTGCCGCGCGACGCCGGCGACCGCAACCGCACGAGCCCGTTCGCGTTCACGGGCAACAAGTTCGAATTCCGCGCGGTGTCGGCGAACCAGAGCATCGCGCTGCCGAACGTCGCGCTGAACGTGGCGGTCACCGACTCGCTCGACTACTGCGCATCGGAGCTCGAGAAAGGCCTCAAGGAAGGCAAGAAGCTGCCGGCGGCCGTCAAGACGCTGCTCACGAAGATCATCAAGGACAACAAGCGCGTCATCTTCAACGGCAACGGCTATTCGGACGAGTGGCAGAAGGATGCGGCGAAGCGCGGTCTCCTCAACCTGCGCACGTCCGTCGACGCCTATAGCGAAGCGATCAGGCCCGACGTCGTCAAAGCGTTCGAAAAGTATGGCGTCCTCAACGAGCGCGAGCTGCACGCACGCTACGAGGTCGCGGTCGAGCAGTACAACAAGACCGTCAACGTCGAAGCGCAGCTGATGGTGCTGATGGCGAATCGCTACATCCTGCCGGCGGCGTTCCGCTATCAGGGGGAGCTTGCGGCGAGCGTCGCGGCGATGAAAGCCGCCGGGGCGCAGGCAAAGGAAACGCGCGGCCGGCTCGACGAGATCACGCGCCTCGTCGACGAGTGCACGCGGTCGGTCGGCCGCCTGCAGGCGCTTCTTGAGCATGAAGGCGACAGCGACGCGCTGAAGCACGCGAAGTACTTCCGCGACAAGGTCATTCCCGCGATGAACGCGCTTCGCGAAGCCGGCGACGCGCTCGAGGGCCTCGTACCGCATGATCTCTGGCCGCTGCCCACCTACCGCGAGATGCTGTTTGTGAAATAGGAGGCTGGAGGCTGGAGGTTGGAGACGCCGGGGTGCATGCCCCGGCGTTTCTTCGTACGGCCGGTTGAATCGGGTCGTCGGATCAGACTATGCGCCTTTGACGAACGTCAGTCCGAAACAGAACGCCGCGATCGTCACGATCAGCGGTCCCGGCTGCTGGTGCAGCTGGATGGCGAGCAGGGATCCAGCCACCGTGGCGAACAGCGCGAGCGCCGCGGCGATGACCAGCATGGGATTGAGGCTGGTCGACAGCCGTTTGGCGGCCGCCGCCGGAATGATGATGAGCGACCCCATCAGCAGCACGCCGAGGTAACGCAGGCCGAGCGCGATCGTGAGCGCGAACACTTCAAGGTAGAGGAGGTTGAGCCGCCGGACGTTGACGCCGGCCGTGCGCGCGATGTCGGGCGACACGAGCGTCAGCACGAGCGCGTGCTTGCGGCCGACCACGAACGCGATGACGGCGGCCGCCGCGACAAGGCTCGCGCCCAATTCGACGGACGAGGCCGTGGCGCCGCCGCCAAAGAGGGCGTCGATGAGATTGTCGCCGGACGCGATCAGGCTGCCGACGGCCAGCGCGGCCGAAAACACCACGCCGATCAGCGTCTCGGTTGCGACGCGCGCGCGATCCTCCACGCCCCACACGAGTAGTGCCCCGAAGAAGAGCATCGTGAACGCACCGAGCATCGGATCGATGTGCAGCGCCATCGCCGCGCCGATGCCCGGCAGCGCCACGTGCGAGAGCGCGTCGCCGGCGAGCGCCATGCGCCGCATCACGGCGAAACAACCCACGAGTCCGGCCGCCACTGCCACAACGGCGGACAGCGCAACGGTTTCAGGCGTCATGAATGTGAAACGCGGTCGGGCTCCCGTACAGTTCCTGCAGTCGATCGGGAGTCAGGATCTCGCGCGGCGGTCCGAAGCACGCCGAGCGCCGGCCGAGGCACAGGACGGCGGTGGCGTACCGGTAGACGACCGATAGGTCATGGGAGACGAGCATGACGGTCAGGCCGCGGTCCTGCTGCATTCGGTGCAGCAGTTCGTTGAGGCGCTCCTGCCCAGGCTCGTCGACACAGGCGGTCGGCTCGTCGAGCAGCAAGACGTTGGGATCGCCGGCGAGCGCAAACGCCACGAGGAGCCGCTGGAACTGACCGCCCGAGAGCGCGCCGACCGGACGCTCGGCGGCGTCGACGGGCAGGCCGACGGTCGCCAGCACGCCCGGCGCATCGAACCGCGTTCCCGCCAGCGCCGCACGCGCGCGCAGGAAGTCGAACCCGGTCAGCGGCGCGTCGCGCGCGATGTCGAGTTTCTGAGGTACGTAGCCGAGTCGAACGTCGGGCGCCCAGCGCAGCGTGCCCTCGAACGGCAGCGCGCCGATCAGCGCGCGGAGCAGGACGGTCTTGCCCGCGCCGTTCGGACCGATGATGGCGAGAGCGTCTCCGCGAGCCACATGAAATGTCAGCCCGCTGAGCACCTCGGTTCGTCCGAATCGAATCGCGAGGTCCGCAACCTCGAGGACCAGAGGGGGTTCGTTCACCGCCTTGAGCATATGACAGCCGCGCGAAACGCGCCGTCACGCCTTTGCGCCTCCTTTGAGAAGCGCCCGAATTTCGTCCAGTCGATCGATCAGTTCCTCCTGCCGGATCGCGTCGACGTTCGGCTTCCGCCCGAAGAACGCGAGCGTTCCGCCCGGCTCGAGAATCGCGCGCTGCACTTCGTCGAGCGACTCGAAGCCCTGTCGGTGCGCGGCCGCCTCGAGTTCGGCCAGCGTGATCAGCTCCCTGTCGAGGCGATCTTTCATCAGCCGGCCGTTCTCGATGAGCAGCGTCGCATCTCCCTCGACCAGACGCTCGAGCCTTTCGTGGTTGTACATGAACCGAACGACGAGGAAGTTGATGGCCAGGAGCGTCACCGCGCCAATCAGTCCGCCGGACACCGAATTGTCGTTGCCGATGATGGCGTTC
Organism: Vicinamibacterales bacterium; assembly: GCA_050747805.1. Lineage (GTDB taxonomy): Bacteria > Acidobacteriota > Vicinamibacteria > Vicinamibacterales > 2-12-FULL-66-21 > JAICSD01. Next base: position 4,034 of record JBOGIZ010000432.1, read on the forward strand.
TGGACGGTATTCGAGATCGTCAACAGGACGATCAGATCGAACGGATTGAGCTGTGCCAGCTCGCGCTTGCCGAACATCCGGAAGAGCACGAGCAGCGCGAAGTAGACGATCAGGGGCCGGACAATCTTTTCGAGAATCGGGACGCCGGGAACGACGAGATCGGACCAGACCATAACACTCCTCCAGACAGGCGCGCGGCCGTGCGGCAGAGTGTACGGCAGGTCGCGGCGCTCCGCGTTCTCGTTCAACAAGGCCGGACAGTCGTCGGCGGTTGTGCATTTCATCGAGACACTTCTGTGAGTCCGTTCCGCCGCTGGATCTAGCGGTGTCGTTTGCATGCTGATAACGTGGTGCTTGGATGCCGATTCCGCTGAAACGCTCCGAACGAGGGCAGTTGTTCGTCTTTGGGGCGGTCGTACTCGCGTTGCACGTCATCGGGTGGGGTCTCGTGTGGATTGCCGTCGTCCCCAAGTACCCCTTTATGTGGGGATTCGCGGGGCTGGCTTACGCGTTCGGTTTGCGTCACGCGTTCGACGCGGATCACATCGCCGCGATCGACAACACGACCCGCAAGCTGATGGATCACGAATCGCGCCCGTTTGGCGTCGGCTTCTTCTTTTCGCTTGGGCATTCCACGGTCGTGTTGGCGCTGACGATCGCGATCGCGCTGGCGACGCGGCCAATCGCCGCCGCCCTCCCTCGACTACATTCGGCAGGCGCGTACTTGGGAACGACCGTCTCCGGCGTGTTCCTCTACATCATCGGCATCGTCAATCTGATTGTTCTGATCGACGTGTGCCGCGTGCTGGCGGGTCTCCGCGACGGGGCCTACGACGAAGCCGCGCTCGAAGCGCGCCTTCTGCAGCGCGGGTTCATGAATCGGTGGTTCGGCCGTCTGTTCCGCATCGTGACGCGTCCGCGGCACATGTACTGGGTCGGGCTGCTCTTCGGGTTGGGATTCGATACCGCGACGGAAGTCGGACTGCTCACGACGGCAGGCGTCGCGGCGTCGCAGGCCCTGCCGCTCGCGGCGATTCTCGTGCTGCCGATCGTGTTCGCGGCGGGCATGTGCCTGATGGACAGCGCCGACGGGATTCTGATGTGCGGCGCCTATGGCTGGGCGTTCACGAATCCGCTGCGGAAGGTGTTCTATAACCTGACGGTCACCGGACTCTCGGTGGTTGTCGCCCTTCTGATCGGAACGATCGAACTGGCGTCAATCGTGACGGATCGCTTGCTCGATGTCCACTCGGGCGTGTGGGGGGCGCTCCAGCGGGTCGATTCCCAGACGATGGGCTTGACGGTGGCGGCGATGTTCGTGATCTGTTGGGCGGTCTCCGCAGGCATCTGGCGGTGGGGTCGCTTCGAGGAGCGCTGGTCGTCGGGCGTGCGTCAATAGCGCTCCGCGCGAATCATTCCATCCGTCTACCACTCGAGCACGCCGCCGCCGACGAGCACACTGCGTCCACCGACTCGCACACTGGTGACGGCATCTGCCTCGACGCCGATCGACACGTGAATGCGGCTGGGCCGTCGCATCGCGACGCCTTGCAGGCTGATGAAGTGGGACAGCCGGTCGACTCCGAGCAGGTTGTGCGCGGCGAGATAGCAGCCAAGCGGTCCGCTGGCGCTGCCAGTGGCCGGATCTTCGCCGATGCCCAGTCCCGGCGCCAGCATGCGGCTGTACACCGATTCCCCGCCGGATGCGCCGGGGACGAGCGCGAACGTGAACAGCGGCCGCTCGTCGACGCCGGCCGCCTTGCAGCAGGCCGCGTACTGCCGGCGATCGATCGCCACCCGGTCGACTGACGACGCCAGCGTGAGCGGAGCGAGGAGGAACGGGACGCCGCAGGACACGATTTCAATCGGCGCGTTCGCCAGCAGGTCGGCGGGCGCGACGCCGATCGCCTGCGCGAACCCGGCGCGATCGTCGATCCGGCCGCCGAACGTCGGACGCGACTGCGTCATCCAGACGAAATCCAGATCGCTGCCGTGCCATTCGAGGGACACGGGGGTGGGACCGATGCCGAGGCCGAACACGAACCCGGTCCGCCCCGATGCGATCGCGCTCTCGGCCGCGAGCGCAAACGTGCTGCCGATCGTCGGATGGCCGGCCATGGGCAGCTCTTCCCCTGGCGTGAAGATACGCATGCGCACGTCGGTGCCCGAGACCTCGGCCGGGAGCACGAACGTGCACTCGGACAAATTCATCTCGTGCGTGATCCGCTGCATGTCTTCGGTCGACAGGCCGGCCGAATCCGGAAAGACGGCGAGTTGATTGCCTTCGAACGGCCGGTCCGTGAAGACGTCGAGGTGCAGGTAGCGGACGCGCATGGCCCAATGTATTCTTGATTTCCTACCATGGCCAAACGCCGGAAACAAAATTCTCTGTTCGACACGCCATCCGATCTCGAGACGGTCCCGCCGCCACCTGACGAATCGGTATCGCTCCACGAAGCCGCGCAGTCGCGGTATCTCAACTACGCGCTCTCCGTCATTACCTCGCGCGCGCTGCCGGACGTCCGCGACGGCTTGAAGCCGGTGCAGCGGCGCATCTTGTACACGATGTGGCAGCAGAATCTCACGGCCGATGCGAAGCATCGCAAGTGCGCGAAGGTCGTCGGCGACGTGATGGGCAGCTTCCATCCGCATGGCGACGCGGCGCTCTACGAGACGCTCGTCCGCATGGCGCAGCCCTTCTCGCTGCGCTATCCGCTCGTGGATGGATCGGGAAACTTCGGATCGCTCGACGGAGATCCGGCCGCGGCGATGCGGTATACGGAATGCCGTCTGTCGCGGATGTCCGATGAGATGCTGGCCGAGATCGATCAGTCGACGGTGCCGTTCCGTCCGAACTATGACGGCACAAAAACCGAGCCCGTCGTGCTGCCGGCACGCATTCCCAATCTGCTCATCAACGGCGCGACCGGCATCGCGGTCGGCATGGCGACGAACATTCCGCCGCACAATCTGGGCGAGATCTGCACGGCGCTCATCAAGCTGCTCGACGATCCCGACCTGCCCAGCGTGCGCCTCTGCAAGTACGTCAAGGGTCCTGATTTTCCGACGGGCGGCGAGATGTTGAACTCCGCCGAGGAGCTCAAGGAGATTTACAAGACCGGATCCGGCGCGATCCGGCTCCGCGGCACGTGGGACATCGGGCCGGAGACGCGCAGCACGAAGACGATCTACATCGACAGCATTCCGTACACCGTCAACAAGGCCCAGCTCGTCGAGCGGATCGCGGACGTGATCCTCAGCCGCAGGCTGCCGCCGCTGCTCGACGTCAAGGATCTGTCGAC
>JBOGIZ010000433.1:0-3591 GCA_050747805.1 Vicinamibacterales bacterium
GGTCGGAGGTCGGAGGTTGGAGGTTGGAGGTTGGCGCGGGCCGTCGAGTTTATCGGCGGCCCGCTTTTTTTGGTACGCCGATCAGCCGTCAGGCATCAGCAGTCGAGGCAGCGCACCTCGTCGAACATGTCGGCGTGCTTGTCGGCATGCCCGCGCGCGTAGTTGATCAGGCAGCGCATCGCCTTGCCGGCGTCGGGAAGCCCGTGTTTCAGCGCCATGGTCTCGAGGAAGCGCAGCTTCTCCGAATCCAGCTCAACCGAGTAGGGTTTCGCATCCTTCATCACGATTCTCCATGAATGTCCGCGCCGCGAACGCGGGCAGATTCTACCGCGCCCGCGCCGGCGTGACCCGGTTGCGTCATCATCTGCCAAACGTCAGCGTTGGCTCGGCTTCTGCGGCGGTGGGGAACGGGTTCCGTAAGCACCCGTTATACGGTATGATATATGGCATAGGTATGGCATGAGGAAGACGACCGTATACCTGCCCGACGATCTCAAGCGAACCCTCGCCCGCCTGGCTCGCGAGCGCCGGTGCAGCGAGGCGGAGCTGCTGCGCGAGGCAGTGTCGCGACTCGCCGGCGAGGCGGAGGCCCCGGCACCGAGGCTTCCGCTGTTTCGAGCGTCCGGTCCATCGATCGCGGAAGACATCGACGGCGCGCTCGAAGGCTTCGGCCCGCCGTGATCGTGCTCGACACAGGCGGCCTGTATGCAGCGCTCGACGCCAACGAGCAACTCCACGGCCGCGCGGTCGCTGCGCTCATTGCCGCCACGCCGCCGCGGCTCCTCTCGCCCTTCGTCCTCGCCGAGCTGGATTATCTGCTCGGAAGCCGTGTCGGCCAGCAAGCCCAACTCGCGCTGATGGACGAGGTGACGCGCGGCGCCTATCGGCTCGAGCCGTTCTTGTCGGAAGACGTCAGCCACGCGCGACGCATCATGGAGCGCTACGCCGATCTGCGTATCGGCCTGGCGGACGCGTCGGTCGTTGTGCTCGCGAACCGCCACCGCGCGCTCGATCTGCTCTGCACCGACGAACGCCATTTCCGGGCGCTCCGGGGGCCCGGCGGAAGGCCGTTCCGTCTGCTGCCATTCGATGCGTAAATCGATATCAGGGATCCGCCGGCCCTGCGTCCTCGAGCGCAGGCAAAACAGCTGTGGGTTCTCGCGTCGCCGGGGCTCCCTGGTGGCAGGCTGATGGAGTAAACTCCCGGTCCATGCAAACCCGATTTGCCGTCATTCTTCCAGTCCTCGCGCTTTCGGCCGCCGCGACGCTGACGATTCAGGCGCGATCCGCGCAGCCCGTGTCGGCGCCGCTCGCGCCCGACTCTCCGATTCTGAAGAGCTATCACTGGCGCAGCATCGGCCCGCTGCGTGCGGGACGCTCGCTCGCCGTGAGCGGCGTCAAGGGACAGCCGAAGGTCGCCTACGCCGGCCAGACCGGTGGCGGCCTCTGGAAAACGGTTGACGGCGGACAGACGTGGGAGCCCATCACCGACGGCCAGGTGCACAGCGGTTCGGTCGGCTCGGTCGCTGTCTCCGAAACCAATCCCAACATCGTCTTCATCGGCATGGGCGAAGGCGACATCCGCGGCAACATCCAGCCGGGCGACGGCGTCTACAAATCGACCGACGCCGGCAAGACGTGGACGCACATCGGCTTCAGCGATTCCGACGCAATTCCCAAGATTCGGATCAATCCGACGAATCCCGATATCGTCTTCGTCGCCGACTTCGGCAAATACAGCGTTCCCAGTACCGAGCGCGGCGTGTACAAGTCGACCGACGGCGGACAGACCTGGCGCAAGGTACTCTATCGGGACGACAAGACCGGGGCGATCGACATCGAGATCGATCACAACAATCCGAACGTCATGTTCGCCGCGCTGTGGGAAGCCTGGCGCGTCGAGTACGGAATGTCGAGCGGCGGCCCCGGCTGCGGCCTGTTCAAATCGACCGACGGCGGCGAGCACTGGACGGAGATCACGCGCAATCCGGGACTGCCGGCCGGCGTTGACGGCAAGATCGGCATCGCGATTTCGCCGGCCGACTCGAACCGCGTGTACGCGCTCGTCGAGAACGACAACGGCGGGCTCTTCAGCTCCGACGACAGCGGCGCCACATGGAAGCTCGTGAACAGCGGGCACAACATCCGGCAGCGCGCGTTCTACTACACGCATCTCGCCGCGGATCCGAAGGACAAGGACATCGTGTTCGCGCTGAACGTGGGCACGTTCTGGTCGCACGACGGTGGGAAGACGTTCGTGAGTTATGCGGGCGGCGACTCGCACGACTTGTGGATCGATCCCGACGACCCGAATCACATCGTGCACGCCAATGACAGCGGCGGCGCGGTCAGCTTCAACGCCGAATCCGATCAGCGCACGTGGAGCGCTCGCGACTACGCGACCGGGCAGTTCTACCACGTCATCGCGGATGCGCACGTGCCGTATCGCGTCTGCGGCGCGCAGCAGGACAGCAGCACCCTCTGCGTCGCCAGCAATACGGTTCTCGGCGGCGGCGGACGCGGCGGCGGATTTGGCCGCGGCAATATTCCGGAGCCTTACAGCGTGGGCGGCGCGGAGCCCGGCTACATCGCGCCCGATCCGAAAGATCCCGAGGTCTACTACGCCGGCGGGAACAACGGCTCGTTCCTCACGCGCCTCGATCGGCGCACCAACAACGAGCGGGAAGTCGGACCGTATCCACGCGAGTTCTCGGGCGAATCCTCGAGCGACGTCGTCGAACGCTGGCAGTGGACGTATCCGATTATGTTCTCGCCCGTCGATCCGAACGTCCTCTACGCCTCGTCGCAGCACGTCTGGGAAACGCACGACGGCGGCGTCCACTGGGACAAAATCTCCGGCGATCTCACGCGGCACGATCCAAAGACGATGGGCCCGTCGGGCGGACCGATCACGCACGACATGAACAGCCCCGAGATTTACGCGACGGTGTTCGCGCTCGGGCCCGGCAAGAAGGACGTCAATACGCTGTGGGCGGGATCGGATGACGGCTTGATTCACGTCACCCAGGACGGCGGCAAGACGTGGGCGAACGTCACGCCGAAAGACATGCCCGACCTCGGACGCGTCAGCATCATCGACGCGTCGGCGTTCGACCCGGGCGGCGCGTACGTGGCCGTCAAGAAGCCGCTGCTCAATGATTACGCGCCGTACATCTTCCGCACCCACGACTTCGGGAAGACCTGGACGAAGATCGTCAACGGCATCGCGCCAAACGATTACGTCCACGCGGTGCGCGAAGATCCGACGCGGCAGGGCCTCCTCTACGCCGGCACGCAACACGGCTTCTACATTTCGTACGACGACGGCGACCACTGGCAGTCGCTGTCGCTGAATCTGCCCGACACGCAGGTGTCCGACGTCTGGATCGAGAAGAACTCGATCGCGATCTCGACGCACGGCCGCGGATTCTACATTCTCGACGACATCGCGCCGCTTCGTCAGGCGGGCGCGGCGCAGACCTCCGCCGCCGGCTTCACGCTGTTCAAGCCCGCCGACGCGATCCGGACGGTGGAGTCCGTGGACATCGATTACATGCTTCCGCACCGGCCCGAGTCGTTGAAGGTCGAAAT
>JBOGIZ010000434.1:0-4986 GCA_050747805.1 Vicinamibacterales bacterium
TCCCAGTAGAACTTCACGGCGCGGCTGAAGTCGGAAACGGTGATGCCCGCGTGGCTGAACGATCGGGCTTTCACGGTCGCCGCGCGCCCATTTGGGTCTGCGCCTCCGCTTCGTCCGCATGCCTGGAGATCTGGGCGACACCCAAGTAGTTTGCCTTGATATGGTCCGCCACGCGCAGCGCTTGAGCGATGATCGTGAGTCCGGGATTCACGGCGGCCGACGAGGGGAAGAATGACGCATCCACCACGAAGAGATTCCGTACGTCGTGCGCGCGGCAGAACGGATCCAGCACGGACGTCGCGGGGTCGTTGCCGAACACGATCGTGCCGCATTGGTGCGTCGTATTCTTCGGGCCGGCCGAGTGCGCAAACACATGCGGCGACCAGAAGCCGAGCCGCCCCAGCAGCCCGCGCAGCACCTCGACCAGCCGCGCGTGCGCGCGTACGTTATTCGGCCGGTATTCGAGGACGATGCGGCCGTCCGATTGCACGCGCACACGGTTGTCGGGATTCGGCAGATCCTCGGTCATCGCGAGCCAGTCCGTCGCGCGCGAGACCCATGCTTCGTATGCCCACAGCGGAATGTGGCGCATCTCGATGCCCTTATAGACCCAGTTGTCGCCGACCGCCTTCGCCATCACGGCGTGCGTGCGTCCCTGCGACTGCACCTGGCCGAGCGGATACGGCGTACCGGGCCCGTGCAGATAGAAATCGTTAATCGCCAGCGTTTTCTGAAACTCGTCCCGGTTCGTCCGCCACTGCACGCCCTCGAGCATCGTCGCCAGATGCGCCATGTAGCGCCGGCCGACCAGGCCGGAGCCGTTCGCCACGCCGTCCGGATGCCGATCGGTCGAACCTAGCAGCAGCGCTGCCGAATTGACGGCCCCGCACGAGACGACGACGAGCGGCGCGCGGACGACGAGCACGGCGCCGTCTTTTTCTACTTCAACGGCGTCAACACGGCGTCCCGTCGCGTCGGTGATCAGCCGGCGCGCGCACGCTTTCGTCCACAACGTGACGTTCGGCTGGGCGGCCGCCGGCCGCACGGCGATCACGTCGGCATCGCTCTTGCGATGAATCCTGCAGACAAACGAGTTGCACGTCCGGCAGAGCACACACCCGCCGGCGCCGCCCGGGTCGACGAGCCCGAGCGGAAGCGGCGACGGGTGCAGTCCTTCGGCGCGAAGCCGCTCCGCGATCCGCGCCATGCCTTCCGCATGCGGCACGGCCGGAAAGGGATACGGTGAGCCGTGCGGCGGCTCGGTCGGATCCTCACCCGTCGCGCCGCTGACGCGATAGAGCCGCTCGGCGCGATCGTAGAACGGCGCAAGCGTCTCGTAGTCGATCGGCCACGCAGGCGACACGCCGTCGAAATGCTCGATCGCTCCGAAGTCCTCACGGCGCAGCCGATAGAGAACGCTGCCCCAGAATTTTGTATTCCCGCCGACGTTGTAGTGCGTATACGGGTTGAAATCGCGTCCCTCGCCGTCGATCCACTCTTCCGGCGTCCGATAGCGGAGGTCTTTCCAGACCGAGGCTGGATCCCAATTCTGCGGCTCTTGCGGAACGAAATCGCCGCGCTCGACGAGCAGGATGCGCGCGCCCGTCTCCGCAAGCGCGTACGCCATGGTCCCGCCGCCGGCGCCGGTGCCGATGATGATTATGTCGAAGGAATTCACGAATGCTCTGCGAGGCCCGCGTAGATCTGATCCATTATCCGATGGTCTTCGCGCGCGCGCTCCAGGCTCATCTCGGGCTGACGTTTGTCGCGGATCGCGGTCGCAAAGTCGCGATACATCGCGCGATAGCCACGGATGTCGGCAAACCCCGGAAGGGCGACGCGCCGCGCACGCCGCCCGCGCACCAACGCGAACGTGCCGTTCGACTCGAACGTAATAATGCCGGCGCGGCCGAACAGCTTCGATAACCGCAGACCCCTCAACAACGACGGAACCTCGCGCGAATAGAACAGCGCGCCGACGGCGCCGTTGTCGTATTCGAACGCGACCATCAGGCTCTTCGCGCGGCGATCCCCTTCGACGTACGCGGGTGTCGGCCGGAAGCCGCGCGCCGCGACAATCCGAGGCCCGAGGCTGCCCGCGACGTGCAGCCAGTGGATGCCTTCTTCAAAGAACGCGTCGCCGCCGGCGAGCGCGTCGTCGTTGCGCCAGTCGTCCGCCGTCTTGAGCCGACGGGCGAGCGTCGCGAAGTGTGCGAACACCATGTCGCCGATGGCGCCTTCGGCGATCCAGCGCCGCAGCGTGACGGCCAGCGGCTTGTAATGATCGTTCTCGCCGACGATGGCCACGCGTCCGGCGCGGTCGCGCGCGGCGATCGCGGTGTCGAAATCCCCCGTGCGCGTGAACGCCGGTTTCTCGACCAGGACGTGCTTCCCCGCTCGGAGCGCGCGCAGCGTCAGGTCGAGATGCATCGCCGGCGGAACCGCAACCGTCACCGCATCAATCGCCGGATCGGCAAGCGCGTCGTCGTAGCTGCCGTATGCCCCGGCGCCGCCCAGTTCGCTGCGAAATGACTCCGCTTTCGCCCTGTCGCGGCTCGCGTAGCTGCACGCGATGGCGCCGCCTAGCGCCTTGAGGTGCCGGCTGTGGACGCGGGTGATGAAGCCGCATCCGAGGAATGCGAGGCGCAGCGGCAGGGGCATCGCGGGGTGCGCTGCCATTGTATCCTCCGCGGCGAGCCCCACGGGCACCGCGCTAGTTGAACACCATCGGTCAGCCTTCGATACGGTAGATCTCGCGGCGACCGTGATCGACCAGATCGTGATAGTCCTTCATCGCGTCCTGCAGCTCCTTCGACTCCATCGACTTCCTCATGTTGGCTTCGTAGTCGTCCATCGACGCCACTTCCGTTTCCACGACGACCATCCAGAACCGCTCGGCCGTCAGGTCGGTCATCACGCGGAACGTGCCGAGGCCCTTTTGCTGACTGATCTTTCTGAGCGCCAGAAACTTGTCGACCATCGGCCTCACCTTGCCGGGCTTGCAGTACATGGTGTCGCGCACGAGAAACATGTGAGCCTCCTTGAATAGGCCAGATTACATCAAAGGGCGCGCGTCACGACAGCCGAGCAGCCGGAGAGATCAATGCCGTTCATGACTCAGAAGGATCCACAAGACCAACGACGCGTGGTGAACCTCGGGCTGAGGTTGCGCGTATAATAAGATGTCTATATATATAGTCACCTGATTATGGCCAAAACCGACTCCCTGCAGGGTTCGCTCGATCTGCTGGTGCTCAAGATCCTGTCACGCCGGCCGGGCTCGCACGGCTACGCCCTGATGACGGCGATCCAGGACGCGTCACGCGATGTGCTCCGTGCGGAAGAAGGATCCTTGTATCCGGCCCTTCACCGGATGGAAGAGGCTGGTTGGATTCGCGCCGAGTGGATCACGAAGGACACCGGCCGCCGGGCCCGCATTTACGAGCTGACGGCAGCCGGCAAGAAGCAGCTCGAGGCGGAGGAGCGCCGCTGGCAGACGGTCACTGCCGCCGTGAACCGCGTTCTCAGGACGGTCTGACATGTCTCTGTGGTCGCGTTTTGTCAACGTCTTCCGGAACGAACGCATGATCGACGACATCGACGAAGAGTTGTCGGCGCACATCGCCGATGCGATCGAACACGGCCGCGATCCCGAGGAACTCCGCCGCGCCTTCGGTCCCCTGCTGCGGCACCGCGAAGCCAGCCGGGATCTCAGGCGGATCGCGTGGTTCGGCGATCTGCTCATGGACCTTCGGTACGGCGCGCGCGTGCTTCGGTGTCAGCCGGCGTTCTTCGCAGCGGCCGTGCTGTCGCTCGGCGTCGGCATCGGCGCAAACGCGGCAATCTTTTCCGTGACCGATGCGCTGCTGTTGCGATCGCTTCCCGTCAGCCACCCCGAGCAGCTGGTGCTGCTGCGGGACAGTGTCACGGACAACTTCTCATATCCCGAATTCGTGCTGCTGCGCGACGGAAGCCGCACGCTGTCGGGCCTGATCGCGGCATCACCCGCCCGGCCGGTGCCCGTCGCCATCGGCGGATACGCCGGACAGGCATCCACGAAGATGGTCTCCGGCAACTATTTCGCAGAGCTGGGGATCGCCGCCGAGATGGGTCGGGTCTTCTCTGCCGCGGACGAAACGATGCCGGTCGCCGTTATCAGCGACGACTACTGGCACCGTCAATTTGGCGGGTCGGCACGCGTGCTCGGCGGAACGGTCGCGATCGCCGGCATGCCGGTTTCGATTGTCGGAATCGCGCCACCCCGATTCGCCGGCGAAACGCCAGGAGAGTCGCCCGACATCTGGACGTCGCTGGGCCTTCGACCCGCCGAAGTTCGCGCCGATCGAGGCTTCACGTGGCTGTATCTGCTCGGACGCCGAAAGCCGGGGCGCACGGTCAGTCAGATTCACGACGACCTCGCGGCGCTGCTCGTTCAGGCGCGTCCTACCGCGCCATCGGCCGAGACCAAGGCCCGGCTCATCGTCGGGCCCGGCGCTCGCGGGATTCAGATGCTGGGCGAGCACCTGGCAGATCCGCTCCGAGTCGCAATGATGCTCGCCAGCCTCGTGCTGCTGATCGTGTGCACGAATCTCGCGAGCCTGCTGCTGGCACGTGGAACGGCTCGGCGCTGGGAGATCGCGATGCGGATCGCGATCGGCGCATCGCGAGCGCGCGCCCTGCGCCAGCTGCTGACCGAGAGCGCGCTATTAGCCGCCGCGGGCGGCGCCCTTGCGATGGTCGTCGGCGTGTGGGGAGGAGCCGCGCTGCTGCGTGTCCCCGTTGGCAGCCGGCCCATCGTCCTTCACACGGGGTTGAATCTGCGCGTGGTCGTCTTTACCGCGGGCGTCTCGACGATCGCGGCGCTGCTGTTTGGCCTTGCTCCGGCGTGGCGCGCGACACGCGCGGCGGCCTTGCGTGGGTCGACGCACATCGTCGCTCATGAGCACGCTGGCGGAGTACGCCATGCGCTCATCGCGGTCCAGGTGG
>JBOGIZ010000435.1:0-2793 GCA_050747805.1 Vicinamibacterales bacterium
CATCGACGGCGCCGCACTGGGTCAAGCTCGTGCGAAGCGGCAATACGATCACCGGCTATGAGTCGGCAGACGGCACGAACTGGACCGTCGTCGGCAGCGATACGTTTACGATGAACAGCGTGGCGTACGTCGGCCTCGCCGTGTCGAGCCACGTCTCGGGGACGCTGGCGACCGCCACGTTCGACTCGGTGGAAACGCCAGTCCCTGCGCCCTGGACGGACGACGACATCGGCAGCGTGCCGTTCAAGGGAAGCGCGGCGTACGGCGACGGAACGTTCACCGTCACGGGCTCTGGCGCGGACATCTGGGGCACGGCTGACGCCTTTCATTACGTCTTTCGAAGCCTGAACGGCGACGCCACGATCGTCGCCCGCGTCGCGACGATTCAGAACGTCGATCCGTGGGTGAAGGCCGGCGTCATGATCCGCGAAACGCTCGACGCCAACTCGCCGCAGGCGTTCATGCTGGTCTCGGCGTCGAAAGGCGTCGCGTTCCAGCGCCGCGATGCGGCCGGCGGGACGAGCGTGAACACCGCAGGGTCCGCCTCGACTGCGCCGCACTGGGTCAAGTTGACGCGCGCCGGCAACGCGTTTACCGCGTACGAGTCAGAGGATGGGACGACCTGGACCGAGGTCGGGACCGATACGATCTCGATGGGCACGGAGGTGTATGTCGGTCTGGCCGTCACGAGCCACACCGCGTCCGCGAGCGCAACGTGTACGTTCGACAACGTGGCTATCCAATGATGAGTCAACTGAGCTCTATCGCAGTCCGCGCTTCATCATCACGACGCCGCCCGCTCCCGTCCAGAACAGGACGCGCAGCTTGCGGATGATCGCGATCGCGACGCCGATATTCGCGCCCAGGCCGAGGACCTGCGTGAAAAGCGCCGTGCCAGCCTCGTCCACGCCGAGGCGCAGCGGCACGAACTTGAAGACGACGATGATCAGGCGGTTGCAGGTTTCGAGGATGAACGCCGTCAGGAGCGCCGGCGCGGCGCCGTCGAGCAGCCACAGCGTGACGAAGATCTCGGCCACTCCAAGCGCGTGAAAGGCCGCCTCCGCGAGCACGATGCCCGTGAGCGCCGCGGGACGCCGGGCCGCGAACGAATACACGGTGCGCTCCAGCTCGCGGATGCGCTCGGCGTGCGGCCGCAAGCCCGGCGCGATCCCGAGCGAGCGGCTCACGATGGGCGGCTGCCGCCAGAGCAGCCAGAGCGCCGCCGCGAAGAGCGCCGCCGTTGCGGCGAGCGCGAATTCCCCGGCATGGCGCAGCGCCGCCGGCACTTCGAATTGAAGGATGAGCGCCGCCATTCCGCTCGCGATCATGGCCGCCGCGGACAGGGTATAGACGACATTCTCGATGGCGAGGGCGGCGACCGCTGGGGCGAGAGGCACGTGGCGGCGGGCGAACGCGGCTTTGACCGGTTCACCGACAAGTGGACCGAGCGGCGTCAGATTTCCAATCGCATCGCCGCAGATGACCGCCGCGAACGCCTTCGGCAGACCGAGGGTGTGTTCGCGGTCGAGCGCGATCTGCCACGCGATGGCGCGCGCGAGAAACCGAAGGCCGCCAATGGCGATGATGATGGCGATGCCCCAGCCGACCTGCCGCACGTCGGAGACGATGGTGGCGATGCCCACCTGCGCGACGACCCAGACGAGCAGCGCCAATCCGCCGAGCGCCGTCAGCACGCCCGTCACGCTCACGCCTGAGGCGGATCGCGCCTTCGTGGGCTGCGGAGCGGACGCGGCGGACATCCGGCTACTATAATCGTCTGTTCATGCTTCCGGCGTCGTTCGAAGCACCCGCCGCTCTCGTGCTGATCGCCGCAGGCGTGATTTCGTGCTTCGCCGGCTACCGCGTCTTCCGGATCGTCCTCGGCATTTACGGGTTCATCCTCGGCGCGCTCGCGGCGAGCGCCGCGATGGGGTCGGAGCACACGCTGTGGATGATCGCCGCGGCGCTCCTTGGCGGGGTCATCGGCGCCTTCATTCTGATTGCCGCGTATTTCGTCGGCGTCGCGCTGCTCGGAGCGGGCGTCGGCGCGCTCGCGTCGAGCCTCATCTGGGCGTCCCTCGGCCGCGAGCCGCACGCGTACATCGTGATTCTGTTTGCGATTGCCGGCGCGCTTGTGGCGCTCGCGCTGCAGCGCTACGTCATCATCGGCGCGACGGCGTTCGGCGGCGCCTGGACGATTCTCGTCGGCGGACTCGCGCTCGCCGGCAACCGCTCTGCGGTGGCGGCCGCGGCGCGTCCTCACGTGTGGCTGGCGTATCCCATGAATCCGGCGCCGGCGGAGCACTGGGTCGTGCTCGCGTGGCTCACGCTCGGGGTGATCGGTACGATGGCGCAGTTGGCCTACACCGCTCGACAGACGATTCGATAGTCTCAAGGACAGGAACAGGAGTATCCATGGCAACGTTTTCGCGCAATGTGACGGTGAATTGGGAAGGCTCGATCATGGACGGCAAGGGTCAGATCAAAGCGGGCACGGGGGCCTTCACGCTGCCCGTGACGTTCCCGCAGCGCGTCGGCGAGGCGGGCGGCACGACGAGTCCGGAAGAACTGATCGCCGCCGCGCACGCCGCGTGTTTCGCGATGGCGCTCAACGCGACCGTCGGACGCAAGGGCGGCCAGATCGCGAAGACCGACGTCACCGCGACGGTCAGCGCTGACAAAGGCGAGGCGGGCATCAAGATCACCACGTCGAAACTGTCGGTCACCGCGCACGGCCTCACGGGGATCCCGAAAGATCAATTCGCCGCCGTCGCGAAGGAAGCCGAGTCGAAG
>JBOGIZ010000436.1:0-11943 GCA_050747805.1 Vicinamibacterales bacterium
TGTCAGCTGGGTCGCCGCGGTATTTGCCGTCGTCTTGGGCGCCGCGCCCTCGGCGCAGCAGGTTCCTACCAACCCGGCTTCGCCTCCCGCGGCCGTCCAGCAGCCGCAGACGCCTCAGCGGGGCCGCGGCTTCACGCCGAACTTCGCCGCAGAAGAGCAGCGCCAGGCCCGCTCCGACGCCACGTGGCAGAAGGCGGCGAAGGGCGTCATGCAGTTCGAGAAGACGAGCTACAAGAGCAAGAAGGACGGCCTCACGATTCCGGCGTACATCTTCAAGCCGCTGACGCTCCGCGGCGCCAAGGGGCACGCCGCGATCGTCTGGGTGCATCCTGACATCCGCGGCTATATGTATGAGTACTACATTCCGTACGTCCGCGAAGCCGTCGAAAAGGGCTACATCGTCATTGCGCCGGAGTATCGCGGCAGCCGCGGGTTCGGCCAGCAATTCTACGACGCGATCGATTACGGCGGCGCCGAAGTGGACGATGTCGTGACGGCGGTCGATGTGATCGAGCAGATCCCGGAGGTCGATCCGGCGCGAATCGGCATCATCGGCTGGAGCCACGGCGGGATGATCACGCTGCTCTCGGTCGAGCGCAATCCGACCACGTTCAAAGCGGCGGCCGCGCTTGTCCCGGTGACGAACCTGTTCCAGCGGCTCGCGTGGAAGGGAGTCGAGCGCCAGCATCAGGCCATCGACCCGCAGAATCGCTACGGCGGGCTGCCGAACGACCGGAGCGCCCAAGCGGTCTACGAGGATCGGTCACCGCTGTACGGCGTCGACAAGATCCAGATCCCGGTACTCGTCCACGTGACGCGGAACGATCAGGACGTCAACATCCAGGAAGATATGCAGATGGTTGACGCGCTGCGCTCGCACAAGCCGCTCCTCGCCTCGACGATGGTGTACGACAACCCGCTCGGCGGGCATCTGTTCGATCGTCAGTGCCCCGAGCAGTTGTCGCGAACGGCGGACCCGACAGACCTGGCGAACTACGTGCCGACCGGCACGCGCGAACAACTCGACTCGTGGAGTCGCGTGTGGACGTTCCTCGACTGGAATCTCGATCCCGCGCACGACGCGGCGACCGCGTTCAAGGGCAGCGCGGAGCTGATGGGGAAGCGGGATCGCTGAACGGATGTGCGATGCCCCAACGGCCAACTCCCAATTTCACAAGGCGTCCTGTGCGCCGCGCGTCGGCGAAACCGGGCGTTTGAGAAGTTGGGAGTTGGTCGTTGGGTGCGATGTCGTGGAGTCCTACCGCTTTTTGCGCGCGGCGCGTTTCTTGGTCCCCTTCTTCGCGGCGGCGGCTTTTTTCGAGCGGGTGGGCGTCTTCGCGGAGCGGGCCGACTTGCGGCCCCGCGCGGATTTCGCGCTCTTCTTCGCGGTGCGTTTGGCTGTGGCCTTGCGGACGCGGGTGGCTGCGCGCGCGACGGCCCGCCGGACCGCACGCCGCGCCGGCGCCGACTTGCGGGCCGTGGTCACGGCGCTCTGCGCAGCAGTTGATGCCGCTGCCGCCGCCGTTTCAGCCATCCGGGCCGTGGCCGCCGCGGCCTGCGACGCCGTGTTCACTGCGCTGCCGATTGCATTCCCTACCACCTCCGCCGAACGCGTCACGCTCTCGGCGGCAGGCTGGTTCTGTTCGTCTGCCATGAAGCCCTCCGGATGGGATAGTAGCGTATTTGGTGAATGCGTGAGGTAGGGAATTGGTAACCAGCCGTGTGGGTGGGCCGTGACGTACCGCTACACGCCCGAAGTCCTGGAGGCGCTGGCGGAGCACGGGCTGCGTCCGCAGCCCGACACCGCGCCGGCGCGCGTCCGTGAGGCGCTCAGCGACCTGTATCGCTACGAAATACGCAGACTGAAACAAGACCTGCTGCACGGACGCGTGCCCAAAGCGCAGTACTCGTCGCGCGTGCTCGCTCTTCGGAAGCGCTACGGGCTCTTGTCGGTCCCCATCGGTTTGTGGGCGCGTCCGGGGCCCTAGTGTCCC
Source organism: Vicinamibacterales bacterium (assembly GCA_050747805.1). Classification (GTDB taxonomy): domain Bacteria; phylum Acidobacteriota; class Vicinamibacteria; order Vicinamibacterales; family 2-12-FULL-66-21; genus JAICSD01. The sequence goes on from JBOGIZ010000436.1 coordinate 1,995, forward strand.
GTCGCCCGTGCTATCGTTTCGCGTCATGCCTCGCAGGACCGTGCTTGCCTGCGCGCTCGTTCTCGTCTCGGCCGGATGCGTCACCCATCAGATGGGCATCAACCGCATGGCGTCCGCGCTCGCGTCCGCGACGTCGGTCTACGACGCCGACAACGATCCCGAGTTCGTCCGCCTGGCGGCGCCATCCACGCTCAAGACGGTCGAGATGCTCCTCTCCCAGTCGCCGGATCATCGTCAGCTCCTGCAGACGGCGTGCACCGGCTTTACCGAATATGCCTATGCCTTCCTGCAGGTTGATGCGGAGGCCTCGCCTGATCGATCGGCCGCGGCCGATCTTCGATTGCGCGCCGCGCATATGTACGCGCGCGCCCGCGGCTATTGCCTGCACGGACTCGCCCTGAAACACCCCGGCATGACCGCTCGCGCGCTCGCGGCCGACCCGACTCGATCGCTTCGCGCGATGGATGAGGACGATCTGCGGTGGCTGTACTGGACGGCGGTTTCCTGGGGCGGAGAAATTTCGATGGATCCGCAGCCGCTGCTTCGGCTGCCGGAGCTGGCCGCCGTGCGGGCGATGCTCCTTCGAGCCCGCGCGATCGATGATGGCTGGGAGCACGGAGCCGTCGACGAAGCGCTGATCGGTCTCGACAGCCTGCCGGCGCTGCTCGGTGGGTCGCGCGCGGCGGCGCGCGCCGACTTCGATCGCGCGGAACAGTTGTCGAACGGAACCTCCGTCTTTGCCTACGTGGCGTTGGCGCAGTCGGCGCCGGATGCGGCGGAAAAGCGGCGGCTTCTGGAATCAGCGCTGAAAGTTGACGTCAACGCGACGCCGTCGAGGCGCCTCGTGAACCTGATCGCGCAGCGCTCAGCACGGGCCATGCTGCGCGAATCCGGTGTTCGCCCCGACGACGCTGTCCGACCTACCCGCTGACGCCCGTTTGCGTGGCGTGCGCCTCGTGCTACCGGGCAACGCCGCGCGGCCAAGCCGCTCGGTTTTCGGCCTGCGATACCGGCCGGCCGTTGATGCTCTCGTATTCGTACTCGACGTCGAGCCGCGCCGTTCCGGCGAAGCGGATCTTGGCGACCGATTCGGTCGCCACTGGCACGCGCACCCCGCCGATCCGGCTGAAGTGCTCGATGACGTTGACAAGACTGGTCCAGAACGACGGGTTCTTGGCCAGCCGGCCTTCGATGCGCAGCAGGTCGCGTCCGTCAGAGCTGAGCACCATGCGTCCGTCGACCAGCATCACGTCATGCCGCCGCGGCTTCAGCTGGACGAGCGGCAGACCATCGGCGTTCAGTCCGGCATCTGCGAAGTCGTAATTCTCGTCTGTCAGCTCGCTGCGCCCGCGGTCGCCCTCGTTGACGATCTTTTGTTCGGTGGCGAGCATCGGCCGCAGCACTCGATCCCGCACGACAGAGGAGCCGCGCTCCGAGATGATCTCGTACGAGAATTGGCCGTCCTTGAGTTCGGTCCACGCGTCGAGCCACGCTTCTTTGTCGAACCGCCCGTTGACCGCGTGGAGCCGCCGGTACGCCCGATACGATTGCAGGGACGCGCTCTTCGGCGAGAAGAATCGCGCGAGCATACCCCCCGATGAGGTCGCCCGCACCGGCCTGACGCTCGAGGCGGCCACAAATGTGAAAGCCGTGACCCATACAAGAAGATGCGGACCTTGTCGGAGTTTTGACGCCGTTGCCCGTGCCGGGCTCGTGCCTTCCATGCGGCCGTTCCGCCGGTAGCCAAGGCAAGAAGCGTGCTCACGCTGAAAACGGCCAAAAAGCCAACTCGCAATTATTGAAGGCGGCCGGTTTCCACCTTACTGGTCGAATCGGACGCCTTGGGTTACCTGGGAATCGCCCCTTGCTGGTTTCTCAAGCGTCCGCTTCCGCTGCACGGCACGCACAATCGTGACGGTCAGGACGATTCCGAGGGCGCCGTATTCGATCGAGAGCAGCCACCAGGGAACGATCCATCGATGCCCGTGTCTCGAGAGGTCCCAGACGAGATACACGGGCAGCACGCTCATGCTCCACGTCGACAGCGCGGCCACCGGGATCGTCGTCAGAAAAGGCGTGAATGTGAGCAGGTACCATGGATAGATGACCGGCGCCGCGATGAGCGCCACCGCCATCGGCCAGGCCCAGGCGGCAGGATCGTCCACGACGCGCCGGCCCCGCATGGCCGCCGCGGCGGCGAGGCCGGCGACGACGGCGCAGCCTGCCGCGCCTCGCGGCGTCAGGAGCGCCGCGAGCGCTTTGAACAGCGGGCCGTTGAAGCGGACCACCGCCACCACGTTCGGCACCGCGCCGAGCGGGACTGTACCGGCCGAGGCGAACGGCAGATAGACGGCGGCGAGCGCCAGAATCCCGACCGCGGCATCCCTGACGCGAATCCGTTTCCAGTAGAGCGGCAGCAGGACGATCGGCAGCAGTTTCGTCGCGACCGCGAGCGCAAACGCGACCGCCGCGCGCATGCCGCGTTTCGTGCTCAGCATCCAGGCGCTGACCGCCGTGAGCAGCATGCCGAGCGCATCGATGTGGCCGCTGTGCGCGATCTCGAGCACGACCAATGGATTCCACGCGTACGTCAGCACGAGCCAGTCGTCCCGGCCCGACGCGCGCAGCCACGCGATGAGCACCGCAATCGTGAGCAGATCGCACGCGACCAGCGCCAGCTTCATCGCTCTCGTCCCTTCATGGATCGTGACGACGAGGCGGAAAAAGAGCTGCGCCGCGGCGCCGTACGGCGACCGATCGTTTCGGCTCGGCATCCGACGCGTCTCGTTCGTGTGCGTCCAGGCGAGCGCGGGATCGGAGGGAACGATCGTGTAGGGATTCAGGCCGAGGCGCTGCACGCGGCCGTCGTAGAGATAACGGACCATGTCGCTCGTGCCGCCCACGGCATGCACGAGCAGCGGCGCGCGAAAGGCGAACGCGAGCAGAAGCGCCGCGAGGAAGAGGGAGCGCCGCCACTGTGCTGAAGGTGCTGACTCCGGGAGCGTGAGCAGCTCTCTGACGACAAGGGCATAGACGACGCACGGGACGGCGACGATCGCGAAAAAGAGGGGTGAACCGAGCGGAGCCTGGGAAATCGCGAGCGCGGCATAGGCGGCGAGCGTGAGCGTGCCGCCGAAGACGACGAGACGGGTCAACGGTGGGAGATGATAACTCTCAAATGGAGGTTGGAGGTTGGAGGTTGGAGGTTGGAGACTGGCAACTGACTAAGACGCCTGCGACAGCTCCTCCAGCCGGTCCAGGCATGTGGCGGCCTGATTGCCGACCTCGGACCGCACGAAGTACTCGCGGCCGAGCAGCCGCCGCGCATCGTCGGGCAACAGCCACAGGAACGGACTCTGGATGCCGACCTGGCTGCGATGACAGGCGAGCGCCGCGAGCTTGCGCGTAACCTGCGCTGTGGCATCGACGACGAGCGTCGGCGCCTGCGAATATGCCCCGAACGCGTCGGGGTCGAGCGACCACAGCGACAGATTCGGCGGCGCCGACGGATTGGCCTGCGCCGTCTCGACGACGGTCCGCATCAGCCCTTCGGGGAACACGACGTAGAAGAGCGCCGGCGCCGATGCGCCGAGCGATTCGACCGCTTCGGTGACGCGCTCGTGTACCGCAATGTGATCCGGATGCCAGTAGAGCCCGTCGGCCGCGAACGTGATGACGACGTCGGGGCGCGTGTGCCGCAGCGTGAGGACCATCTCCTGCCGGAAGAGCGTCTCGTCGACGTCGTTCAGCTCGCCGTCCGGGTGATCGAGAAGGATCACTTCGTCGAGCCCGAGCTGCTGCGCCGCCTCGTGCAGCTCGCCGCGGCGGAGCGTCCCGAGGGCGATGTCTTCGCTGCACCCGGGCGTCCGCTCGCCCGCTTCGCCGCGCGTGGCGCACAGCAGAGACACGCGCGCGCCCTGATCCGCGAGCTTCGCCAGTGTGCCGCCGCCCGCGAGCGACTCGTCGTCGGGGTGCGCGAAGATCGCGAGAATCTTCTGGCCGGCGAGAGAGCCCGTGCGAGTCATTGCGTCACAGACGAACGGCGAAGGACAGCCGACGAGTGTCGAGCCTCGATGAGCTGTCGATAGGTGTCGACGTATTCATCGACCATCCGCATCGCGCCGAACCGTGCCGCACCGTGCTGGCGGACGGTACGGCGGTCGAGCGCGAAGACGCGCGGCAAGCCCTGCAGCATCGCGTCTTCATCCGGGAAGATGATGCCGGTCACGCCGTCCTCGATCACTTCGCAAACGGCGCCGCGATCGAGGGCCGCGACCGGAGTGCCGCACGCCATCGCCTCGGCGAGCACGAGCCCGAACGGCTCGCCGCTTTGTACGGGATAGAGGAGGGCGCGCGCGCCGCCGAGCAGCTCAACCTTGCGCGCGTGTCCAACTTCGCCCGCGTACACGACGCGCTCTCCGTCCACGAGCGGGGCAATCTTCTCCGTGTAGTACTCGTCTTCCGGCGCCGCGAGAACAATTCGCAGGCCCGCGCGCTTCGCGATGTCGATGGCCTGCAGCACACCCTTACCGTCGGTGAAGCGGCCAAGGAACATGACGTAATCCTCGGGCGTGTCGCGGAACGCAAAGCTATCGGTGTCGATCCCGTGAAGGACGGTGCCGACGACGTTGAGGCCGTTCAGGAGCCGGGCCTGCTCGCTCGAAATCGCCACGAACGGCGCTTCGGGATATCGCGACCAGAGCCGGACCTCCTCGGGACTCGGCGAGTGGTGCAGCGTCTGGAGAAGCGGCACGGCGCACAGGCGTCCGAACCCGAGCGACATCGGATAGTACGCCGCTTGGAAATGGATGACATCGAAGTCGCGCGCCCGCTCGACGGCGGCCGAGAGGTTCAACATCTCGTACAGCTCCCACGGCCACATCGACTCGTCGTGCCAGTAGCCGTGTGGATAGACGGCCGCGAGCGTTGCCGAGGTGGTGGTGTCGCCGGTCGCGAACAACGTGACGTCGTGTCCGCGTGTGACGAGGCCTTCGGTGAGCAGCCACGTGACGAGCTCGACCGAGCCGGATCCTTGCGGCGGCAGCGCCGTCGCGACGGGCGCGATCTGCGCGATGCGCAGCCGGTTCATCTCATACCCGAGGGTTTGCCCTCGGACTCCTCTGAAGCGGCGGTCGCGGGCGTCCGCTGGACGGTCCATTGCCCTTCCGCGGCTCGTTCGCCGCGCTCGCTCGCGCTGTCGGCGAAATGCCGCCCGCCCATCGAGGCTCGCTCGACGAGCGACGACAGAACGCGCCCGGCTTCGAAGTGCGCGTCCGCGATGTCCGAGGCGGCGCGCGCATGACGCGCGTAATCGGCGTCGACGCGCTCGATGGCGTCCGCGGCTTCGTCGATGCTGGAGAATGCCAGCAACCCGGCGTCCGACGGCAGGTGCGACGTCCAGCCCGTGTCCTGCACGATGGCGGGCCGGCCCGCCGCGAGGTAGCACTCCGTGCGATCGCTGAACCAGCCGCTTCGCGTCGCGACGTAGGTGTGCTTCGCGACGCCGAACTCGCCGCGCGACGATTGGATGAAATCGCGGTAGCCGCCGGGCGTGCGCGAGACCTGCATCGCGGGCACCGTCGCCCAGCCGTTCTCCTGCAGCAGCCGCTCGGGACCGTTGACCGCCAGCTCGAAGCGCGGGCCCGTGCGCGCCGGCAGATCGATGAAGCGCAGGAATTCGATGTCCTTGTTGCCGCCGACGTCTGTGAAGCTTTCGATCGTCCAGCTCATGACCGACGTATAGCGGTCGCGCCGGGGCGGCGCGTCGGTGTGCCAGAGCGAGGTGACGACCGGCTGCCACGTCTTGTGCCAGACGAAATCCCCGGTCGGCACGGGCGACGCCGGCGTTCCGATGTTGGCGCCGAAGGTAAACAGGTGGGTGAAGCCGCGGAAGAACTTCACGTACCAGTCCTCGTTCTTCGCGATGGACAGCTGCGTGAAGGCCGGGTCCGAGTCGATGAAGGCCCGGCGCGGGATCGACGCGTACTCGTCTCGCCAGAACCACGTGCCGCCCGAGAGGTTGATGAAGAGATCCGCCGAGCGCGCGAACGCGGCGACGTCCTCGCGCGACCGGCCGTGATAGGTGCCGTCGTAATTGACGAATGACCAGGAATCGCCCAAGCCGTACGGACGGAGCGCGTGATCGATGTACGCGAGACCGTACGCGGGATCCAGCGACCGGGTGTTCTGTTCGGGATCGTAGATGCATTCGCCGGTGTCTTCGACGTAGAAGACCTCGTGCCCGAGGCTTCGGAGCCCGAGCAGGTACATCAGGGAGCACCACGTCACGCCGCCGAGCGGGTAGCGTGCGATGATCCCTGCAAAGAGAATCCTCACTCGAGTTCTCCGGCCTCCGCGAGCTCGTCAACCGTAGGCGGCTCGTCGAGCGACTTGCCGACGATTAGGCGCTGCCACATCCGGCGATACAGGTCGCTCGTCTTGAGGATGTGTTCGTGGGGCCCGCTGGCGATCACGCGGCCGTGATCGAGCACGAGAATGCGATCGGCGTCACGGATCGTGGAGAGGCGGTGCGCGATGACGACCGTCGTTCGTCCCGCGCGGAGGCGTTTGAGCGCCTTGAATACGATTTCTTCGGACAGGGCGTCGAGCGACGAGGTGGGCTCGTCGAGGATCAGCACCGGGGCGTCTTTCAGCACCGCGCGCGCGATCGAGAGCCGCTGGCGCTCGCCGCCGGAAAGGCCGCTGCCCCCTTCGCCGATTTCGGAATCGTAGCCTCGATCGAGCCGCGTGATGAACTCGTCGGCATGCGCCGCGACCGCGGCGCGGCGCACGTCGTCGTCGCTCGCGTCCAGCCGGCCGTAGCGGATGTTGTCCGCGATGGTTCCGCGGAAGAGGACGGGATCCTGCAGGACCATCGCGATCCGTTCGCGCAGCGCGCGCAGGTTGTACTCGCGCACATCGTGGCCGTCGATGAGCACGTGCCCGGCTACCGGATCGTAGAAGCGCGCAATCAGGCTCGCGACGGTGCTCTTTCCGGCGCCCGTCAGGCCGACGAGCGCAACGGTCTCGCCGGGAAGGGCCTCGAACGACACGTCGCGCAGCACGACCGCATCGTCATACGAGAAGCTCACGCGGTCGAACACGATATGTCCGCGCAGATGTTCCGCGGGACGGCGTCCTGCGCCCTCGTCGACAATCTCCGGAGTGACCTCGAGCGTACGGCGAATGCGCCGTGCGGACGCGAGCGCTTCCTGAAGCTGACCCGCCGTATGCGCGATATCCGAGAGCGGTCCGTAGACCATTCCGAGATAGGCGATGACGACGAGCAGTTCGCCGAGCTGCAGGCGTCCGCGCAGCACGTCCAAGCCGCCGACCCACAGCACGAGCGCGGTCCCTACGATGGTGACGCCGCTGATACCGACCGAGAAGAGCGACTCCTGCCAGGTGAGACTCACGCGCTCGCGCATCGCCTTGCGCGCACGCTCGCCGAACAGGTTCTGCTCGAAGCGCTCGCGCGCGAAGCTCTTGACGAGCCGGATCGCCGAGAACGTCTCGTACAGCCGTTCCGAAAGAGTGGACTCGAGCTCTTTCACGTATTCCGCGCGTTCGCCGAGCGGACCCCTGAAATAGCGCAGGACGGCGTACAAGAAAGGAACGACGCCCATCGAGAGCGCCGCGAGTCGCCAGTCGAGGCGCACGAGGATCACGAGCATCACGGTGAGCGTCGCCGCGGCCGACGCCAGCGGGAAGAGCCCGGTCATGACGAGATTCTCGAGACAGTAGGCGTCCGAATCGAGACGATACACAGCGTCGCCCGCGCTCACACCGGTGTGGTGCCGCATGTCGAGCGCCTGGAGGTGCGCGAAGAGCCGCGCGCGCAGGTCGTACACCATGCGCTGGCCGGTGTCGACCTGCACCTGCGTGTGCGCCATCGACACGAATTGATCGAACAGCTCGATGGCGAGCTGCGCGAGGATCACCGCCCCGAGGAGTACGACAGGATTGAACGCGGACACCGGCGGCAGCGCGTGTCCGAGCGCGACCGGCCACGGATGTCGCTCCAGCACGTTGTCGACGACGATCGCGATGGGCCAGGGCGTCAGTGCCCCAAGACCCACTTCGATTAGTGACAACACGGCAAGGATCGCCAGGCGCGCGCTATACGGGCGCGCATAGGGCAGGATCCAGCGGATCAACGGGGTCATATCGTCGTGCGGCGGCGCTCTGCGGCTCCTGGCTGGAGGGGCTTGCGAGTGAGCGGCCTCAGCACGCTTGGTTTGCCGGAGTGATGCTGATATTTCTTCGCGGTCGTATTCTGCGCGACCAGCGCCGGCGCGCGCTTGGTCAGGATAGCGGCCGCGGGAACAACGGCGTGCGCCGGAATGGGCGCTGCAGCGTCCACGACGACGATCGGCGCATGGCGCGCGGGGAAGTAATCGTCAGCGGCATCCCACACCGTCGGGCCTGCCGTGATGACAAAGAACGCGCCGAGCGCGATGACCATCGACGCTTGCAGCGTGCCGGCGGCGACGCCCGCAAACGCGGGACGCCACGCCGGACGCTCGCCGAGCGGCATCAGTAGGTTCACGCCGGCGACGTCGGCGAGCGCCGCGCGCATGCGCGCGCTGGCGAGCACGACGCGCCGGAACGACCAGAACAGGGCGAACGCAGCCATGAGGACGACCGCGAGCGACCCGCCGTTGTCGCCGCTCCGGTCGAGAATCATGGCGCCCGCAATCGCCGCGGCCAGCGCCGCGAGCGCGCCGACGCCTGCCGCTGTCGGACGCAGGCGCGTCGACGACCGCACGAGACACTTGCCGTCGGCGTGCTCCTCGACGAGGTTGCGCGCCTCGAGCCGCGCGAATCCGGCGATCGGGAGCGCCACATCCCACCGCTCCGACCACCCATCGTCCACCTCGACGCGCTCGGCGCCGCGCTGACGGCGCAGCGTCGTCACGAGCTGGTCAAGCAGCGATGACAGCGAGAGCCATCGCTCGGTCCAGAATCGCCGTTCGAGACGGATGCCGACGGTGAGCGCCGCGGCGCGGCCGATCGACGGAAGCCAGCGTACGGTCGTTGCCGCCGATGCCGTGAGATCCGCGGGGGTGCTGAACCGTCCGCGGACGCGTCCGCGCAGACGCGCGAGCGGCTGCACGACATGGAGCCATGCGATGAGCAGGCGCTGGGCGAGCGTGGCGTGGGGGTAGTCCGCGCGCGCCGCAAACGCGACGCATCGCGCGAGTGTCAAGACGACGCCCGCAGTTCCGAGCAGCAGCGCGCCGCGGCCCGCGTCGGCCGCAAACGATGCGCGGAGCAGCAGGCCGGTCGCAATGAGGGCGAACGAGAGAACGATCCAGCTGGCGGCCGTGGGCAGAAACGAAAGCCCCGAGGCGCCGAAGCTGTAGACCGACGGAAAGGCCGACGTGCCCCACGCGCCGGTATTCAGCCGGTCGCGATAAAGCGCCCGGATGAAGGGAAGCGGGCTGTAGATGCGGCCACGCCACAGCATGTCGCCGCCGACAAACTTGTCAGGGTGGTTGACGGCGAGCCACGCCTCCCCTTCGCCGTAACCGACCTGCTGACGCCAGTACGCGTTGACCGACGCGCGGTGATGATGCCAGACGAGTGCGGAGGCCGAGAACGCAATTTTCCAGCCGCGCGCCTGCAGTCGCCAGCACACATCCACGTCGTCGCCCGCGCGCAGATAGATCGGGTTGAAGCCGCCGATCGCACGGAGCGCCTCGCGTCGGAATGCCATGTTGCAGCCGGGCACGTGCTCGGCCAGACGGTCGTCGAGCAGGACGTGCGCCGGACCGCCGGGCGCGCGCGCGACGCACTGCGCGATGCGCGGATCGTCGGCGGGCACGACGTTCGGGCCGCCAGAGCCGACCACGTCCGACGTGAGGAACGGCTGAACCAGATACGCGAGCCACAAGGGGTCGACGCGCACGTCCGCATCGGTGTAGGCAACGATCTCGCCAGTCGCATG
>JBOGIZ010000437.1:0-1647 GCA_050747805.1 Vicinamibacterales bacterium
TTTAAGAGCTCGGCGCGCTCTGCGGTCTCTGCGTACGTCCGTCGTGTCGCCGCGCGGCCAGCTCGCCAAGAGGGCTCTGGCTTGATCCGCTTCCACGCATGGGCTAGTGTCTCCCGCGGAGACGATATCCATGCGACGCCTGCTTCTTGCGACCGCCATCGTGTCTCTCAGCCTGCTTCCACTGACGGCGCAGACACCGCGTCCGCCGCAATCGGCGATGACCCAGCCGTCGCTCTCGCCCGACGGCCGCACGATTGCCTTTGCCGCGGGTTCGGCGATCTGGACGGTGCCCGCCGCCGGCGGCGCGGCGCATCTGCTGATTGCGGACGACGCGACCGCGTCGCGGCCGATGTATTCGCCCGACGGCCGCTGGCTGGCGTTTGACTCGACGCGCACGGGCGGCGGCGACATCTACGTGTTCGAGGCCGCGACCGGCCAGCTGCGGCGCCTGACGTACGACGATGGGATGGAGGCGCTCGACGGATGGTCGACTGACAGCCAGTGGGTCTATTTCAGCTCGAGCAGCCGCAACATCGGCGGCATGAACGACGTGTATCGCGTGCGCGCGCGCGGCGGCACGCCGATGATCGTCGCGAGCGAGCGGTACCAAAGCGAGTACGACGCCGCGGCCGCGCCCGATGGCAGCGTCGCCTTCTGCACCGTCGGCGAGATGCCGCTGTCGCAGTTGTGGCGCAACGGCGAAGCACATATCGATCAGACGGAGATATGGTCCGTGAACCCCACGTCCGGCGCCTACGCGCGCTTGATCCCCGGCGGCGCGAAACAGATCTGGCCGATGTGGACGCCCGACGGACACGATCTCTACTTCATGTCCGATCGGAGCGGCAGCGAGAACATCTGGGTCGGCGGTGTGGGGCCCAACGCGGCCGCGCCGCGGCAGGTCACCGATTTCAAGTCCGGACGCGTCCTCTGGCCAGCGATGGCGGCCAACGGCAAGTCGATCGTCTTCGAGCGCGATTTCGGCATCTGGCAGATGGACGTCGCGACGAGGCGCACGGCGGCGGTGCCGATCCATCTCGAAGGCGCGCCGGCGTCTCCCGCGCCGTCTGCCGAATCGCTCAACACCGCGACCGATTTCGCGGTGTCGCCCGACGGCAAGAAGTTCGCGTTCACGGCGCACGGCGAGATCTTCGCGGACGGCACCGAACAGGGCGGACCCGGCATCCAGGTGACGCGCACTGGTCAGCTCCAGTCGCAGATGATCTGGTCGCCCGACAGCAAGAAGCTCGTGTACGTTTCGGACAGGAACGGGACGGATCATCTTTACGAGTACGACTTCGTCGCGAGCAAGGAAAAGCAGCTGACGAAGACGGCGACCTCGGACGATCACCCGCTCTTCTCGCCCGACGGCAAGTGGCTGGCGTTCCAGCGCGGCGAGACCGAGCTCATGCTGCTCAATACCGCCGACGACACGACGCGCGAGCTGGCGAAGGGCTACTTCGACGCGCCCACGCCGCTCGGCGAGCGCGGCGGCATGTTCGCGTTTTCACCCGACAGCCAGGACCTCGCGTACCTCGGTCAGGATGCTGGCGGCTTCCGCAACGCCTTCACCGTCGCGGTCGCGGGCGGCGCAAGCCGTCAGGTCAGTTTCCTGGCGAACTCGAACGGCGGCGCGCTGTCGTGGAG
>JBOGIZ010000438.1:0-4784 GCA_050747805.1 Vicinamibacterales bacterium
AAATTTACTAGGCCCGGAACTAGTAAATTTCTGCCACGCACAGAAAGCCGCCGCGGCGACAGTCTCGCATGACGCGACACCCGATGTCTGCCATCACATCGTCGGCCGTCCGCGGATCAACCATCGAACTCACATCGTCATTAGACGCCGAATCGGCGAATTCGGTTGGCTGCGGACGCCGGTCGGCTCGCAAACATCCGCACGAGTGGCGTTGGTAACCGAGAATCCTCACGTCCCCAGTACAGGATGAGGCCGGTGCCGCTCCTCGAGCCGCGCGCGCTCCTCATCGCTTAGCCTGACCTCCAACGCGGCGATCGCCTGATCGAGATGCGCCACCGTCGACGCGCCAATGATCGGTGCCGTGACCCCCGGCTGATGCAGCAGCCACGCGAGCGCTATTTGTGCTGGCGCGACGCCGCGCGCGGCCGCAACCTCGACCACTCGATCGACCACGTCGTAGTCGGCATCCGTGTAGTACAGCTTCCGCGCGAAGTCGTCCGACTCATCGCGGACGGTGGCTGCGCGGTCCGCGCCGCGCTTGCGGTTGCCTGCCAGAAATCCGCGCGCGAGCGGGCTCCACGGAATCGCGCCGATTCCCTCGGCGCGGCAGAGTGGCATCATTTCGCGCTCCTCTTCGCGGTAGACGAGGTTGTAGTGGTTCTGCATCGAGACGAAGCGCGTCCAGCCGTTCAGATCTGCGACGGCGAGCGCCTTTGCGAAGCGCCATGCCGGCATGCTCGACGCGCCGATGTATCGGGCCTTTCCGCTCCGCACGATGTCGTCGAGCGTTCGCAGGATCTCCTCGGCGGTGACGTCCGTGTCCCAGCGATGGATCTGGTAAAGATCCACGTAGTCGGTGCCCAGCCGGCGCAGCGAGTTGTCGATCGCCGACAACACGTGCTTGCGTGAGAGTCCCCGGTCGTTTGGGTCGTCGCTCATCGGGTAGTACACCTTCGTCGCGATGACGACCTCGTCGCGACCAGTGAAATCGCGGATCGCGCGGCCGAGCACTTCTTCGCTGGCGCCGCGCGAATACATGTCGGCGGTGTCGAAGAAGTTGATGCCGGCCTCGAGCGCGCGTTTGACGAACGGGCGCGCCTGCTCCTCCGACAGGATCCACGGACGCCATGCCGGGTCGCCGTAGGTCATCATGCCGAGGCAGAGGCGTGAGACCTTGAGGCCGGAGGATCCGAGTCGGATGTAGTCCATGCGAGTTGCCAGTGGCCAGTCGCCAGCTGTCAGCCTCCAGCCTCCAGCCTCCAGCTAAGGTTCAGGGTTCTTTGGTTCGTGTTCCTGGTACTTGCGCTCGCCGGCTTCAATGCGCAGCGGCAGCGCGTTCTGGCGCGGCGGGAGCGGGCATGTGGCGAAGGCGGTGAACGCGCACGGTGGGTTATAGGCGCGGTTGAAGTCGAGATCGACCCGCCCTTCAACTGGAAGCGGCGCATGGAGAAAGCGGCCGGCGCCATAGGTCTCGGTGCCGCTGGTGGGATCCTTGAAAAGAAAAAACAGGTTCTCGCGTTTCGAGTCCTCGTAGACCGGATCAAGCCGACATCGCTTTCCCAGAAGCGTGAATTCGACGTAGCCCGGACTTTCCATCGGGACGGTCATACCGAGCACGTTGATAATCGGAATCCGCTTCGGCGTCGAGTACGGCACGAACGTCGCGCTCACGCGATACGACGGATGCAGTGGAAAGTATTTCAAGCCTGAGAAATGCCTGCGCGCGTCGCTTTCGGGATCGAGCATGCGGACGCCAAACCGATCTCCGCGCCTGATAATGAACATCGTCACGCCGCTCGTCACGACGGCGGACCGCTCGCCTTTTTCAGGTTCGAACGAGAACGCCGTTACGCGCCGTCCACCGGCCGACACGGTCGCAGGCGGATCGGCGATAAATGTCACGGGTTTGTTTGCACGGGCGAAGCTGCCGATCGTCGGCCGCGCACGAGCCGGCAGCCGTACGGCCGAGGACGGATCGCTGCCGGCGACGTTCGCGCCATCGTGCAGCCAGAAGAGGCCTGCGACCGCCAGCCATCCGTCGGGCGCCGTGAGTTCGGCGAGACGGTCCGCGCGGTACTTCTCGATTTCATGACGATATTCCGCAGGTCCCGTCGCGCCGAGCACCGACGCGACGAGTACGCTGACCGCGAGCGTCTTCATCGCGCGCCTCCGCTCCCCGCACCGGGACCGGGCAGCCGCTTGTCGTACGGCACGATCTGATCCCACTCGTCCGCGCTCGAGCGCGCCACGACCGCAACGACCGGCTCGGTGTCGCTGAGGTTGAAAACCTCGTGCGGTACACCCGGCGCAATGAAGATGAAATCGCCGGCGTCGTGATCGACACGCTCTTTGAGGCCTTCACCGTACTCGTGCCGGACGCGCCCTTCGAGGATGTAGAGCATGACCTCGAACCCCACATGGACGTGGGCGGCGGCGACGCCGCCTGGCGGGATCATCGCGACGTTCATCGAAAGGTCTCTCGCGCCGACGTTTCGGCCAGACATCCCGAGCTTGTAGCGGATGCCGTTCCAGTCGCGGCAGATGCCGCTGCCGCGGATCCATCTCAGTCCTTCGCCGCCCTCGACCTTCGGCTGCTGTTCGTCCATCGCTCCCATCCTGATTCCGAACGTTCCAACTATATCGGGAGAAGCCGCTGATAACATCCCTGCAATCGCTTTACATCTCACGCCAATGCTCCAATAGAATGCCGGCTTCGGAGGTTATCGCATGAAATTCGCCGCCGCCGCGGTCATCGCGGTCAGCATCGTGACGCTTCGCGCGCCGGTGCAGCCGAAGCCGGATTTTCTTGCCGCCGACATGGACACCAGCGTCGCGCCAGGACAGGACTTCTTCGAGTACGCCAACGGCGCCTGGCTCAAGGCGCACCCGATCCCGCCGTCCGAAGCATCGTGGGGCATCGGCAACGTCGTTCAGGAGGAGCTCTACACGAAGCTGCGGACGATCAGCGAAACCGCGGGGAAATCGAACGCGCCGAAAGGCACAGACCAACAGAAGATCGGCGACTTCTGGGCGACCGCGATGGACGAACAGAAGGCTGACGCGCTCGGATCGAAGCCGCTCCAGCCGGAACTCGATCGGATCGCCGCGATCGCGTCTGTGAACGATGCCCTCGACGAGGCGTTCCGGTTGCAGGAGATCGGCGTCCGCTGCTTTTTCTCGTTCGGCGTCGAGCAGGACGAAAAGGCAAGCGACGTGATGTCCGTGCATCTCGGCCAGGGCGGCCTCGGTCTGCCGAATCGCGACTACTACTTCAGCACCGAGCCCGGCACGGTAAAGGCGCGCCAGGCGTACGTCGCGCATCTCGGCCGCATGTTCAAACTGCTCGGCACCGACGAACCGGCGTCGACCCCCGAAGCGTCCGCGGTCATGAACTTCGAAACCGAGCTCGCGCGCGCCTCGCGCAAGCTCCAGGACCTTCGCGATCCCGAGAAGAATTACAACAAGATGACGCCAGCGGCTTTCACGGCCGACGACACCCCGTCGATCGACTGGGCCAACCGTCTGTCGGCCTGGAACCTCCGCCCTGCGACCGTGATCGTCGGCCAGCCGGAATTCTTCAGCGCGCTCCAACGACTGCTGAAAAGCACGCCCGTGCCCGTGCTCAAGGACTACCTCCGCTTCCATCTCGTAAGCGCCTATGCGAGCACGCTCGGCAAGGCGGTCGACGACGAACACTTCGATTTCTACGGCCGCGTCCTCAGCGGCCAGAAAGAACAGCGCCCTCGCTGGAAGCGCGCGCTCGACGCCGAAAACGGCGCGATGGGGATGATTCTCGGCCGCATCTTCGTCAAAGCATACTTTCCCGAGCGCACGAAAGCGCGTTACGCGGCGCTCGTCGAAGCGATCCGATCGGCCTACAAAGATCGCGTCGAACAGCTCGACTGGATGAGTCCGGCGACGAAGGCCAAGGCACTCGAGAAGCTGGCGTCGATGATCAAGAAGGTCGGGTATCCCGACAAGTGGAAGGACTACTCAACGCTGCAAATCGGCCGCGTATCGTACTGCCAGAACATGATGAATGCCGCGCGGTGGCGGTTCGACGACAACGTCAGAAAGTTCGGCAAGCCCGTCGACCGCACCGAATGGGACATGACACCCCAGACGTACAACGCGTACTACAACCCCTCGAATAACGAGATCGTCCTGCCGGCGGCGATTTTCGCGATGCCCGGCGTCAAGGACGACGACGCCGACGATGCCGTGGTGTATGGATACGCCGGTGCGTCAACCATCGGCCATGAAATGACGCACGGATTCGACGATGAGGGACGCCAGTTCGACGCCAAGGGTAACCTGCACGACTGGTGGACGAAAGCCGATGCGGAGAAGTTCAACGCACGCGCGCAGGTGATGGTCGATCAGTTCAACGCATACGAGCCGATTCCTGGCCTGCACATCAATGGCAAGGCGACGCTCGGCGAGAACATCGCCGACTACGGCGGGCTGCTGCTTGGTCTCGACGCATTCAAGAAGACGGCGCAGTACAAGAGCGGACAGAAGATTGGCGGACTCACGCCGCTGGAGCGCTACTTTCTTGGGTACGCGTACGGCTGGCTCGAGCAGGAACGTCCCGAAACGCTGCGGCGCGCGCTCCTGAGCGACGTGCACGCGCCGGCCAAATGGCGCGTCATCGGACCGCTGTCG
This sequence comes from Vicinamibacterales bacterium, assembly GCA_050747805.1. Classification (GTDB taxonomy): domain Bacteria; phylum Acidobacteriota; class Vicinamibacteria; order Vicinamibacterales; family 2-12-FULL-66-21; genus JAICSD01. The sequence continues at coordinate 4,666 of JBOGIZ010000438.1, forward strand.
AACATCACGGCGTTCGATCAGGCGTTCGGGATCAGGCAGGGCCAGCCGATGTGGCGACCCGAGGATCAGCACGTCCGGATTTGGTAGCGGCCACGGCCACGGGCCACGGAGTACACGGA
>JBOGIZ010000439.1:0-2175 GCA_050747805.1 Vicinamibacterales bacterium
CACCTGCGCGATACGCCGTTTCCAGCGTACACAGCTCCCCAACCACGCCGTCGACGTCGTCGCGCACGGCGCGATAGCAGCCGATGACGTCCGCGTTGATATCCGAGAGGACCGCGGCTTTCCCCTCGAGAGCGCCCGAATTGTGCAGATCGAGAAAGACCGCGCCGCTTCCGAGAAACGGCTCGAAGTACCGGGCGAAGCGAACCGGATAGTACCGGCGCAGTTCGGGCAGCAGCTGCCGTTTGCCGCCCGCCCATTTGAGGATCGGTCGCGCGTGGGGGCTCATGGCTCGTCGAAGAATCTATCGATCCCGTCGAGCTCGTGCGTGACAGGCGCGGGCGGGAGCGACGCAAGAAATCGCCTGCCGTAGCCCATCGACTTGAGTCTCGGATCGAGAATGGCCAGGACGCCCCGGTCCTGCCGATGACGGATCAGCCGCCCGAGTCCCTGGAGCAGCGCGAGGATCGCCAGCGGGATTTGGTATTCCGCGAACGCGTTGCCGCCGTTGAGATTGATCGCCTCGATCCGCGCCGACGTGATCGGGTCGCCCGGCGATGCGAACGGCAGTTTGTCGATGATCACGAAGCTGAGCGCCTCCCCCGCCACGTCCACGCCCTGCCAGAAACTCGACGTGGCGAAGAGCACGGCGTGCGGCGTGGACTTGAAATCGCGGAGCAGCGCAGACCGCGGCGCCGATCCCTGAACGAGAATCGGAAACGGCAACTCGGGCGCCGCGAGCTGGTGCACCTGCCGCAGGTTCGTATAGCTCGTGAACAGCACGAACGCGCGTCCGTTGGTGCGCTTCAGGATCTCGATCACCTCACGTCCGGCGGCGGACACGAACTGCGGCGACCTCGGGTCCGGCATCCGCTTCGGCAGATAGAGGATCGCCTGCCGCGTGTAGTCGAACTCGGACGGCAGGCGCGCCTCGAACGCGCGGCGAATGCCCAGCCGTCCGCGCACGTACTCGAACGATCCATCGACAGCCAGCGTCGCCGACGTGAGCACCGTCGCCTTCATGCGACCGAGCAGCATCTCGCGGATGAGGTCGGACACGTCGATCGGCGATGCGCGCAGGAAGACTCCCCGGCCGCGCACTTCGAGGTAGTACACGTACCCGGGATCGCTCGCGCGCACGAGGAAGTCGACGTCCTCTCGCAATTCCGCCGCGCGCCGGCCTAGCGCGAGCACGTCTTCCGATACGTCCTTCGTCAGCGCGACCGTCGCCTCCAGCGCTTCGAGGGCGCGTATGAGCGCCGCCGCCTCGTCGGCCGCCTGTTCGAGCAGCGGTGCCTTGACCCGGACGCGGCTCTCGGCCCCTGCCCCGGCTTCGAAGCGCAGCACCTGAAGGTGCCCGAAGAGGATTCGCGCGGAGGTTCGAACATTGTCCGCGTCATCCCGCAGCGCGTCGGCTTTGTCCGTGTCGCCGATCTGCCCGGCGCCGATCGCGCGCTCGACGTCGCGCGCGAAGTCATCGAACCGGTAATTGCTGATCGCCCTGCCGAAGTACTGCGTCGCCACGTCTTCGAGCTGGTGCGCTTCGTCCACGATGGCGTAGTCGCACGAGGGGATCACCTCGCCGAACGCGCTCTGGCGCACCGATGCATCCGCGCACAGCAGATGATGGTTCACGATGACGATGTCGGATTCGGCCGCGCGCTGGCGCATGCGGGTGACGAAGCAGTCGTTGAACCGGGGGCACTCCGCGCCGAGACAGTTCTCGCTCGTCGCGGCGATATCGGACCAGAAGGGCAGATCCTCTGGCAGATCCTCCATCTCGGCCCGGTCACCAGTTTCCGTCTGCCGCGACCATTGGTCGATGACGGCGATCGCGTGTCGTTCGTTTCCCGATCGCATCTCGACGGCATCCTTCATGGCCTCGAAGCGGTGCAGGCAGAGATAGTTCCCTCGCCCCTTCATGTACGCCGCCGTGAATGGCACGCCAAGCGTGTCGCGCAGGACCGGGAGATCCTTGAAGAAGATTTGCTCCTGGAGATTCTTCGTGCCCGTCGATACGAGTACACGATGGCGGCTGAGAATCGCGGGCACGAGATAGGCGAGCGTCTTTCCGGTGCCCGTGCCCGCTTCCGCGAGCAGGGTGCCGCCATCCGCGAACACGTCGGCGACCGCCGCGGCCATCTGGCGCTGCGCCTCGCGCGCTTCGAACCCGGGCAG
>JBOGIZ010000440.1:0-6266 GCA_050747805.1 Vicinamibacterales bacterium
GCTGCGTCGACGCCGCGCGAACCGCCGGACGAGGAACCCCTCGCGCCGGCGGAAGAGAGCGCACCTCCGGAAGAAGTGTCGCCATCCGGCGAGCAACCGGAGCCGTTGCCGCCCACGCCGGAATCAGAGATGCCCGCGGCATCGCCGTTCTCGACAGGCACCGATGGCGACCAGACCGCACGCGCCCCGATCGGAACGCTCTCGACGGTTCCAGGCCGCCATCAGCGCGCACGCTACGGCCTCCTCGTGCAGTTCGAATCACGTCCGGACGAACCGGAACTAGGGCGCCTCGTCGACAGTACTGTCTGGATCAATGACGCGCACCCGGCCTATGTACGCGCCGCGGCCTCACGATCGACCGGCTATCATCTGGCGCTCTCCGTCGCGCTCGCGCTCGCGTCGCTCGCCGTCGAGCCCGCGCAGGAGCACGCGTTTGTGACGCAATTCCTGTCGCACTGGGGCTCGAGTTCCAACTCTGGTCGTCGAGGCCATCGCCGCCGGCGCTCTCGAACCGCGTCGTGCCAGATCGGCGCATCGTCCGAACGCACGTCGAACGGGAAGCCGTGATGATCATTGAAGCGGTGCATGAGGCCCGTTCCCCGCTCGTCCTGACGGAACGCAACGAGCACCTCGATCGGCTCGAGAGCGGACTCACCGGAAAGGCGCCTCACGTCGTGGTTCGACGATCCACGGTTAGATACGCGGTTTCTGACGCTGCTGGTCTCGTGGCGCGGCACGATCGCCCAGTACGTCGGCCGATTGCACTGTGTCTCTACGACGGCAAGCGCGAAGTCAGCGTCTGTGACTACGCGGATCTGAAAGCGGATCTGGAGGTGCCATAAGGCATCGTGCTATAATGCCATATGGCAGAAGCCGGATGACCGCGACAGAATACGTTCTCGACGTTCTCGGCGGGGCGATGGTTTTCAAGGGGCGGACGGTCCCGACCCCCACCGAGCTCCATCGACGCATTAAGCAAGGGCTCCCGTATCGGTCGCTGGAATCTGTTCGCGAGCGACTCGGGTTGTCGGTGCCCGAGACTGCCAGTGTTCTTCACATGCCGACGCGGACGCTCGCACGGCGCCGGCAGACGCGCAAGCTGGACGCTGACGAATCCGATCGGCTGTACCGAATCGCTCGCGTCGCCGCGCAGGCGTTCGCGGTCTTCGGAACAGAGGAGAAGGCGACCACGTGGCTACGTCGGTCCAATCGCGCGCTGAACGGTGAAGCTCCGATTCGGCTCCTCGACACCGATATCGGCGCTCGGCAAGTTGAAGATATTCTGGGACGAATCGAGCACGGGGTCGTCAGTTAGTGCGCGTCTGGCGAATTGCCAGCGCCGCACACGTGGAGTTCGACGGCGAAGGGGCACGCCGTTTCGGCAGTCGTTGGACACCCAGAGGACTTCGTGCCGTATTCACCTCCGCGACGCTGTCGCTGGCGGCGCTTGAGCGGTTCGTCAACACCGATCCTGATCTTGAGCCTGACAAACTCGTAACCATTGCCGTCGATATTGAGTCGAACGTTCCGATTCAGACCGTGGATGTCGCGGCGTTGCCGGCACTCTGGAGGACGTATCCCGCACCGCCGATGCTTGCGCAAATCGGCGAGCGCTGGTTGCGAGCCTCAACATCAGCTGTCCTGTCGGTGCCGTCGGCCGTAATACCGAGCGAACGCAATTTCATTCTCAATCCCGCGCATGCCGACTTCGATCGACTGACAATCCGTCCGGCGGAGCCGTTCCGTTTCGATCCGCGAATGTGGAAATGAGCAGTCCTGATCTGCGTCCGTGTCTTTGTCGTCGAGTACATGTTCAGCCGCTGACAGAAGGCATGGAAGGTCGATCAGCGGCGAGATCCGCTTCGCGTGATTGCTCTCGCGTGTCGCCAAGATTCGCCACGCTGGTATCCTGACAACGGCGCCGTTGTGAATGACGGCGTAGGACAACCCTGGGATGTGCTGGGTCCGCATGACGGAGGCAAGGTATCCGTCGAGGTCCGCGGCCGTTCGCCCGCGGGACGGCGGCGCCACGGTCGCGATCGACAGGGAAATCACCAGCCCCGCGATCGACGAGCGCATGTCCGGCGCCATCCGCGACGCTCACCGAATATGTCGACTGGTACCGCAGCCACGTCAAGGGCGCGCACTATGTCCACCAGGTCTGGAGCAACCGCGCGCAAGAGACGTTCTATAGCGCCGACGGACTGAGTGGCGTGTCGATCACGGGTATGCCGAGCGGTCCCGGCGTGTATTCGGTGACGTACATGAAGCTCTCCGCGCCGCTGACGACCACCCAGATGGATGCGTTCAGTCCGTCGAATCCGTCATGCAAGTAGGAGCGACCCGCAACGACGGGGCGCCCGCCGCGTCCATTTCGCACGGCCGCAGCGGCATCGACAGCACTCGTCGGCAGAGGGGCCAGCCGAAACATTGAAGCCTCCGCGGCCGATCTGGAGGAGACAATCGCGCGCAGCACCGCTCGCCGTGTTCCCGGTATTCATTGCTTCAGCCGCGCCGGCCAGTTCGTGAGCAGGACCGCGCGCGACTGATCGAACCGCTCCCCGGTGACGTTTACGATGAAACGACGACCGTCGGGAGTCGCGTCCCACGAGCGGCTGTGAAACGTTGTCGGAATCAGTCCGCCGGCGGAAAAGAGCAGCCGCGGCTTTCCGGCTTGGACGTCGTTGCCTTGGATCGCGATCGGCAGCGCATACACGGAGCCATCGGGATTCGCGAAGAATATCGTCTTTCCGTCCGCCGCCCAGCGGCCGAGCGCTGCTCCCGTGGTGGTGAGCTGTTGCTTCTGGCCTCCGCCGACGGGCGTCACATACAGTTCGAAGTGCCCGGTCTCGGTCGAGGCATACAGAATCCAGTTCCCGTCCGGAGAGAAAACGCCCGTGATCGCGCTCGCATCTCCGCTGGAAATCGGTTTCGGCACCGCGCCGGCGCTCAATGGCAACAGGAAGGTGGTGGTCGGAATCTTTCCGTATTGCTTGGCAATGAGCAGGTAACGCCCGTCGGGCGACGCGTCGGAGACGTGCACCGGATCCGGACTTTCGAAGATCGTCTTTTCCGGTTCCGAGGCGTCCAACGCCTTGCGCACGATCCGGTTCGGCTTCGCCACTGTGCCGTAGTAGAGATACTTGCCGTCCGCCGACCAGGCGATTCCGTCCGTCGTGTAGGCGAACGTGAAACGCACGCGAGTCCCCTGGTCGGGATCGAGCACCCAGAGGTCGTGTCCGGTTTTGTTGGTCACCGCCGCAATCTTGCGTCCGTCTGGCGAAATCCGCACATCGACAAAGCCGCCGCTGTCGGCGAGCGCGACCGATTTGCCGTCCGCGCCGAAGACGAGCAACTGTCCGCTGTCGCTGCTCAGCCCCGGCTGGTACACGAGCACGCCGTTGACGCCCGCGTCGAATGCCGCCCGCCAGGTGGACGGGTTGTAGCCGACCGATCCCGCGAGTGCGGCGGTCTCGCCGCTCAGCTTCCCGGTGGACGGATCGAACCGCTGCGCGAGCAGCGATCCTCCTTGCTCCCACAACAGGTATCCATCTGCGTACGCGGCGTTGGACTCCGCCGAGACGACGAAATGGTTCTCCGTGCCGTCGAGCGCGGCGAAAAAGATGCCGTTGCGCGAACTCGTGGGATCCGAGTGATTGGCGGCCAGGTACAGGAAGTGGTTGCCGTCAGGCAGTATTTGCGGCCACCGATGCGTCGTTTGATCGGAGGCGAGCTTCGTGATTGGCGCCGGCGTCGCGCCTGCGTTTGGGTCCACGCGAAAAATGACGTTGGTCACATCTGGCGCGAACAGAATCCCGTGCGGTCCCCAGCTTCCGCCGCGAAACCGCGCCGCGCCGCAGATATCGATGATCGGGCCGCCGCCGAGCGCGACGCGCCGCAGCCGGCCGCCGCTGTAGAACCCGAGCGAGTCTCCATCGGGCGACCAGAACGGATAGGACGCGTTTTCCGTTCCCGAGACGGGCTTCGCGTCCTTGTTGTCGAGCGCGCGGACGAAAATTCGGTCGACGCTGTCGGCGCCGATGGCGACGAATGCGATCTTCTTGCCGTCCGGTGAAAGGACCACCGGGCCCGCGGCGTCGTCGAGGCTGAGCGTAAAGCTGGTTTTCTCCGGCGGCAGGATGTAGGTTTCCAGCGAAACGGGCGCAGGCCAGCGGACCCAGACCACCGCCGCTGCGATCGCTGCCGCCGCGACCACGGCCGCCGCGGCAATCTTCCACGCCGGACCCGCTGTCGCGCCGACCGCCGCCGGCACATCGGCGTCTCGGTGAGCATCCAGACGCGCCGCCAGCCCCGACAACTGCAGGTGCACATCGCGCGCACACTGGAACCGGCGCTCCGGATCCTTTGCCAGGCATGCCGCAATCAAGTGGTTCAGCTCCGCGGGAACCGAGGGGTGTGTTTCGGTCAGCGGCGCTGGTTCATCTTCGAGGATCGCCGACGCAACTTTGATCTGCGATTTGCCCTCGAATGCCCGAGTGCCGCTCGCCATCTCGTACAGCATCGCGCCGAACGCGAAGATGTCGGAGCGTGCGTCGGCGTCGATCCCCTGGAGTTGCTCCGGCGACATGTACTGGACCGTCCCGACCACGGTGCCCTGCTCGGTCACCGGCGAGTGCTGGGGGCTCGGCGAGGTCATCGTCATCGCGGCGCTCAGCAGGGGCGCCGAGCTGGCTCCGGCGGCGGCGCCCATCGCCGCTGGTTTCGCCAATCCGAAATCCAGCAGCTTCGCGCCGGTCTTCGTCAGCATGACGTTGCCGGGTTTCAGGTCGCGATGCACGATGCCGGCTTTGTGGGCCGCCGCCAGCGCCTCCGTGATCTGGATCGCGATGGTCAACAATTCGGGCAGCGGAAGCGGACCCTTCTTGAGCCGCACTGCGAGCGGCTCGCCGTGGAGGTACTCCATCACCAGGAAGTCGGTGCCACCGTCGCTGCCGATATCGTGCAGCACGCAGATGTGCGGGTGCTGCAGTTGCGAGATCACCCGGGCTTCTCGTTCAAAGCGCGCTTTCAGGTCGGGGCTGGCCACGAGCGCCGAGTGCAGGACCTTGACGGCGACGGTGCGATCCAGGCGGGTGTCGCGCGCGCGATACACCTCGCCCATGCCGCCCGCGCCGAGCATGGCCTCAATCTCGTACGGTCCAAGCCGAGTACCCGCGGACAAGCCCATTGGTCACCCCTGAGAAGTGCGCGCATTCTAGTCCGAAAGCCTCGACTACTGCGATTCCCCTCGCAGCTCCCGGCGTCGATCGCAGCAGCGTCCACGAGGAAGTCGCCGCCATGGCTGCTGACTTTTTCGCCGCGAGGCTGCGGTGAGGGCCTGCTCTGCACGGCGTCGGAGCGGGGGCTGTGCTCGCGACCGGGAAGCCCGATAATTGGGTCGTGCTGCACGATCTGCGGCAGGCGGTTCGGAACCTCGCGCGAAGCCCGTGGGCCGCGCTCGTGATCGCGCTGAGTCTCGCGCTCGGCACGGGCGCGAACGCGGCCGTGTATAGCGCGGTCGACGCGCTCTTGTTTCGCGCGCCCGCTGGCGTTACGGGCGCGTCCGGGCTCGTCGACATCTACACGAGCCAATTCAACGGCGGTACGTACGGCGAATCGTCTTATCCCGATGTGCAGTCCCTGTCGACCGCGCCGGAGCTCGCCGGCGTGGCGATTCTCGAGGATCGGAACCAGGCGTCGGTTGCGATGGGACGCGCGTCGGGCATCGCGCGTGTTGCCGCGGTGTCGGATGGATTCTGGAACGTGTTGGGGATGCAACCGGCCGCGGGCGCCTGGCCGGCCGCCGCGACCTCCGGCGCCGCAGTGATCAGCGACGAGCTGTGGCGGTCGCTCGGCGGGTCCGCCGAGATGTCCGGCGCGCACATTACGATCGAGCATCGCGAGTTTACGATTGCCGCGATCGCGCCGCCGTCGTTTCGCGGACTGCACCTCGACCCGACCTTTGATGTCTGGATCCCGTTGAATACGCCATCGGTGAACCGCGGCGATCGCCGCTTCGCCGTCATCGGACGGCTGGCGCCGGCCGCGGCGGTCGATCGTCTGCAGGCGTCGGTCGACACGATCGGCGGCCGCCTTGCCAGCCAATATCCCGCGACGAACGTTGGCTCACTGCGGCGCCCCGACGAAGCGCGGCGATTTACGGTGATCCCCTATTCACGGTTCGATCCGTCCGTCAGGTGGCAGCTCCCGCTCTTGGCCGCCGGTTTGTTCTTCGTCACGGGCTTGCTCTTGCTGAGCGCCTGCGT
>JBOGIZ010000441.1:0-5206 GCA_050747805.1 Vicinamibacterales bacterium
ACGCGATGGCAGGGCACGACGATCGCGATCCGGTTCTGGCCGTTGACGCGTCCAATCGCGCGCACGGCATGCGGCGATCCGACGCGGCGCGCCATCTCGGCGTACGATCGCGTCTCGCCGTACGGAATCTCGCGCAGCGCGCGCCATGCCGCGAGCTGAAACGCGGACCCGCGCTGATTGAGCGGCAGATCGAATGTCTTGCGCGTTCCGGCGAAATACTCTCCAAGCTGAGCCTGCGCCGCTGAAAGGATCGGGTGCTCGCCGGGCACGATCGCAACATCCCATTGGTGACTGAGTTCGCGCAGCTCGGTCTCGAGTGCGCGACGGTCGACGAACTCCAGCAGCTCGAGGCCTGTGTCGCCGGCAATCGAGAGCATCGGGCCGAGCGGCGTCTCGATCCACGCCGCCGTGAGTAGCACCCTGTCCCGTGAGCGGCCAGGGGTGTCGCCGAAGACGCGCGCGAAGGCCTCGCGGAAGCCGCTGTCGGACTCGAAGCCGGCTTCCATCCCCGCGTCGATCGTCGGCGCGCCCTTGTGCAGCGCCTTCATCGCGGTCCCGAGTCGCACAGCGCGCTGATATTCCTGGAACGTGAGGCCGAACTGACGCTTGAACGTGCGTCGGACCTGCACGGGTTCGAGCCCGCGCGCACGCAGATCGTCGTCTCTCAGACGCAGCTCCGGGTGGTCGCGGATGTCGTCGATCAGCGGCTCGAGCCAGTTGGGCGCGCCGGTCCCGATCGACATCGGCTCGCACAGCTGGCACGGACGGTATCCGCGGTGCAGCGCTTCCTGGATCGTGGCCGCGAACTCCACGTTCTCCGGCTTCGGCTTACGCGCATGGCACGTCGGCCGACAGAAGATCCCGGTCGTGCGCACGCACGCGTAGAACAGGCCCTCAAAGGACGCGTCGCGCTCCACGAGCGCCCGATACATTTCATCAGTGGACGGAAGCAGCATCATGCGGTCTACGTTATAGGCGCGTGGCTATTGTGCGCTACCGACAATTGAACTGGCAATTCCGAGGCCGGTGACCGATGGGCGATGCAGCGATGGTCGATGGCCGATGGCCGATGCAGCGATGGCCGATGGTCGATGACCGATGGTCGGTGACCGGTGACCGGTGACCGATAGAATGGTCGCATGGGACGACTGGCCTGTGTGATGGCGGTTATGGCGTCAATTACCGCGTCTGGATCGCCTCTCTCCTCGAGAGGGTCGACGCAAGTGATGTCGCCGACGGTCGTGGCCCCTTGGTACACCCGACGGCAGGATGACGGAACCGCCCACTTACAACTGGCCGTGCTTTGGCGCGGAAGACCCGCGTGGTGGCGCGCGCCAGGCTGCATTGGCACCTGCGACCAAGGCCCGGAAGAAACCATTGAGTACGGCTCCGTGCGGCTGAAGATCCTCTACGATGCCGCCAACCGGAGCGTACGGATCAACGGCCGCGACATCGTGCTGCGCGATGACAACGTTCTCTTCGTCGATCAGGTCGACGATCCCGCCGGCCCACGCTTCGTCAGAACCGCGCACGTCGAACCGCGGATGCCGTCGTTCAGTCGGATCGGCTTGGTGCTGCGCGAGTCGCGCGATGTCATGGACTACCTGGAGTGCCGCGCACGATGGGGCAACCCGGCGATCTATCGACTGCGATCGACGATATGTATGACGAATCTCGGCCGCGAGTAACGCGCCGCCGCCATCGCCCATCGATCATCGCCCATCGATCATCGCCCATCGATCATCCGCCATCGGTCATCGGTCATCGCCCATCGGTCATCGGTCATCGCCCATCGGCCATCGGCCATCGGCCATCGATCATCGGCCATCGATCATCGGCCATCGATCATCGGTCATCGGTCATCGCTGCTCCAGCGGCACGAACTGTTGCGGGTAACTTGGCCCGATGTACTCCGTGCGCGGGCGGATCAAGCGATTGTTGCGGTACTGCTCGAGGCAGTGCGCCGTCCAGCCCGAGACGCGGCTGACGGCGAAAATTGGCGTGAAGAGATCGATCGGAATCCCGAGCGTGTAGTACGTGGACGCCGAGTAGAAGTCGACGTTCGGATACAGCTTCTTCTCGCCGGTCACGAGATGTTCGATGCGCTGCGACATCTCGTACCAGCGCGTGTTGCCGGCGCGCTCGCCGAGCTCCTTCGACATCCGTCGCAGATGCGTCGCCCGCGGATCTTCCGTGCGATACACGCGATGGCCGAAACCGGGGATCTTGACCTTGCGCGCGAGCTTGCCACGGATCGCCTCGTCGACGCGTTCCGGCGTCGCCTCGGGGCCGATCTCGATCAGCATCTTCATGACTTCCGCGTTCGCGCCGCCGTGCAGCGGCCCCTTTAGTGTGCCGATCGCCGCAACGATGGCCGAGTAGAGATCGGTGAGGGTCGCGGCCGCGACGCGGGCCGCGAACGTGGACGCGTTCAGCTCGTGATCGGCGTGCAGCACGAGCGCAATGTCGAACGCGCGCGTGGCGAGCGCGTTCGGGCGCTGCCCCGTCAGCATGTAGAGAAAGTTCGCGGCGTGCCCGAGCGCGGGATCTGGCTGGATCGGCCCGCCGCCCGCCTGCATGCGGCCGTAGGTGGCGACGAGGCTTCCGAGCTGCGCGGTCAGCCGGACCGCCTTGCGCTCGTTCGCCTGCGGCGCGCTGTCGTTCGCTTCGGGATCGTACTGGCCGAGCGCCGACGTGAGCGTCCGCAGCATGTCCATGCCATCGGACGCCGGAAGCTGTTTCATCAGCCGCAGGACGGACTCCGACAGCGGCCGCGCGGCCGCGAGTTGGGACTGCAGATCGCCCAGCTCCGCGCGAGTCGGCAGCCGGCCGTGCCAGAGCAGATAGCAGACCTCTTCGAACGACGCGCCCCGCGCGAGATCGTGGATGTCGTAGCCGTAGTACGCAAGAACGCCGCGGTTCCCATCCAGATAACAGATGGCTGAACTCGCGGCGACGACGTCTTCGAGACCGGCTTTGGATTTTGCTTCGTCTACACGCACGAATTCACCAACTCAATTCACCAGATCGCCAATTCACCAACTCACCAACGGCTATTTGGCGATCTCCGGCGCCATCTCGGCATCGCCGCTGACCTGCTGCAGGATCGAGAGAAGCCCCGTGTAGAGGAAGCCGATCTGGAAGAGCATCAGGAACGGCAGCGTGCCGTAGATCTGATTCACGAGCGCGTAGTACACGGTTACGGTGAAGTACAGTCCCAGCGCCAGCTCAATGAGCGGCTGGACGCCGACGCTCTGATGATACTTCTTGCCGACCCACTCATCACTGTCGCGCTCGATACCGTATTTCGGCGTGCTCGTGAACTCGCTCTGCCGTCCGAATATCGCCTCCAGGACCGCGCGGCTGTTGTTGATGCACAGTCCGATGCCGATCGCCATCAGGAAGGGCAGATACTTGAGGCGCGTCGGCCAGTCGCGATAGAGCTCACGCTGCGACACCATGTAGAAGTTGCAGACCGAGAGGGTCGCTGCGATGAAGAGCGGCACGTCGATCAGCAGCATCTCCGTCCAGCCCATGTTGTACCGGACGTACATCGCGGGGAACATTAGGATCGACAGCGCCGTCATCAGCAGGTAATTGAAGTTCGCCGACAGGTGCATGAACGCTTCCGCCTTCACGCGGAGCGGCAGTTTCGATCGCAGGATCCGCGGCAGCAGCTTGAGGCACGTCTGGATCGAGCCCTTCGCCCAGCGGTGCTGCTGTGATTTGAACGAGGTCATCTCGACCGGCACTTCTGCGGGCGACACCAGCTCGGGCAGGAAGACGAAGCGCCAGCCGCGTAGCTGCGCGCGGTAGCTGAGGTCCAGATCCTCAGTCAGCGTGTCGTGCTGCCAGCCGCCCGCGCTGTCGATCGCCTGGCGCCGCCAGATGCCCGCCGTGCCATTGAAGTTGAAGAAACAGCCGGCGCGATTTCGGGCACCGTGCTCGAGCACGAAATGCGCGTCGAGCATGATCGCCTGAATCTTCGTGAGCAGCGAATAGTCCTGGTTGATGTGACCCCATCGCGCCTGCACCATGCCGATGTTCGGCTCGGTGAAATACGGCAGGGCCTTTCGCAGAAAGTCCTTGGGCGGGATGAAGTCGGCGTCGAAGATCGCGATGAAATCGCCATGCGCCTTCCTGAGACCCGCCTCGAGCGCACCGGCTTTGTACCCGCGACGATCGATCCGGTGGAGGTAGGCGATCGCGAATCCGCTCGCGGCGTGCCGCCGGACAGCGAGCTCGGCGATCTCGGTCGTCTCGTCCGTCGAGTCGTCCAGCACCTGAATCTCGAGCAGGTCACGCGGATAGTCCATCTCGCAGACCGTATCGATCAGGCGGTCGGCCACGTACATCTCGTTGTAGATCGGCAGCTGGATCGTGACGCGCGGCAGGGTTGCCAGCGGCGGCTGGACGGAGGCGGGCGCCTTGTCCCGATTTTTCATGTAAAGATACACGAGGTAGTAGCGGTGCCAGCCGTAGATCGCGAGGATGCTGAGGACGAAGAAGTACAGGACGAGGATGAGAGTCTCAGGCAGCGACGTCATAAAGTGATGAAAACGCTACGCGATCCAAACGGCCATGTTATTGTCCAGTTCGCCCGGAAGTCAACGGCTTCCCGCCGCCCGCCCCTTCCAGCCGAATGAACCGCCAGCAGCTCCGCGCCCTGCTCGACGCCGTGCAGGCCGGCCTCCTCTCGCCCGAGGCAGCGCAAGACCGACTCTTTCAAGTTTTACGCCAGAAACCCTTTGAAGACCTGGGGTTCGCCCGGCTCGATCACCACCGCGCCACCCGGCAGGGATTCCCGGAGGTGATATTCGGCCAGGGCAAGACCGCAGAACAGGTTGCAGCCATCGCCGAGCGGATCGTCGCGGCCGGACACGCCCTCCTGGTGACGCGCACAACCGCCGAGGCCTACAGCGCGGTGCAGTCGCGAATTCCCGACGCCGTGTATCACGACCTTGCGCGCTGTATCAGCCGTCCGGTTCAGGATACGCCGCGCGGCGTCGGACGGGTGGTCGTCGCGGCCGCCGGAACCGCCGATCTGCCGGTTGCCGAAGAGGCGGCGGTGACCGCCGACGTGATGGGCAACGATGTCGATCGCCTGTTCGACGTTGGCGTCGCGGGGCTGCATCGGCTGCTGAGCGAGCACGACCGGCTGACGGCGGCCCGGGTCGTGATCGTGGTGGCGGGCATGGAGGGCGCC